>WTGR01000077.1 GCA_011523485.1 Acidobacteriota bacterium | reverse complement strand
CGAGGATAACACCAATCCTTATAAATCACTAATTTATTTTGGCGAGAAGCCTTAGCATCGACACGCCGGTCGGAACCTGCAGGATACGCACCGCGCAGGAGCAGGAGAGGCAGTTCGAGCATCGTCTCGTTGGCAAGCGTTGTTTCGACTTCGAGGCGCCGGTGCCCGTGTACCTACATGCGCCGTCACTGTCGGCCATCGAGCCCGAAGGTGCACAGCGCCGGGTTCCCGCTGCCCAGGTTTCATGGCGTGCGGCGCGCGGTGACGGGTGGGTTCGGAATCCCGACAGCCCAGGGGTATGGCGGGTCCGGCGAGAGGTCGACGGAGAGACCGTGTTCCTGTCGAAGGTATGTTGGGCCGGCGCCGACTTCAGCGCGAAGGTCGTGCCCGGACGGGAATCGACTAGCGGTTGTGTGGATATCAGAGGCGCGTCTCTCGATGTCGCCTGTGAACATCCGCAAGTGGACATCGAGACCGAGCGGCAGAGCGATCGCCAGCGCGTCACCGTGCACTTCTTCCCGGGTCACGTCGCCGATGCAGGGGGCGGTCAAACAGACCCGCCTTCGTACGTGGAGCTGGCGACGCGTTGGCCGAACGGATCGACCTTGCCCATGACTGTGCCGTTTCCGGGTCGCGGCGCCCGTTTCGTGCACCCGGACCACGGGGCCGCCGGCAGGCGTCGCTTTCTGTCGGTGGAATCACTGTACGGGTGGCGGGCACTGGCCATCTCGCCGAGGACGAGGGACACGTTTCGCCTCGTTGGGGAACTGCAAGCCGTCGACCTCGATCGACAGATGAAGGCCGCGGCCCACTTCGACGTTGCGCTGCAGAAGCTCGGCGACGGCGTTTCCGAGTTGCCGTTGGTCGTGGTCCACGACGCGCTCCAGTCGCTGTTCGCGGCCACGAAGCTGCTCGATGCGCGGATTCATCTCGAACTGACTTCGGGCGGTTTCGCCGAAGGGCGAACCGTCGTGCGCCGATTCGCGTGCGGCGTCGAGGTGTCCGAAGAGGCGCTCTTCTCGGTACCGGCCCGTTGCATTCCGGACGGTGCGCCCGTGTCGTTCGAGGCCTTCAGCCTGGAGGCTCCCGGCCTGGGGCGGACGCCGCTCGAACCTGCCGACAACGACGGCGAGGCGGCAGGCTGGAAGATCCCGGATGCGGCGCTTCGACGGCAGACCCGGATCGTGCTCGCGCGGTCGGGCGATCAGTACTTCGCCCGCCCGTTCATCGATCCGAGCGACCAGGTGCCGCTCGACGCCGCTGAGGTGCGCTCTCTCGCGCAGGCTTCGGCGATCACGAACATGGAGAATCGAATCGGCGCCATGAGACGGATCCTGCAAGACATGGTCGAAGGTGGAGGCGAAGAGAACTGGGAGTATCTGGCGGACCTTCTGGACGTGAGTCGCGGGCTGCCGGCCACGACGTTCGATGCGTTGGACTGTCTGTCGGACAACCCCGCGGCGCTCGTCCGGTTGCTTCTGCGGACCCCGCAGGAAGAGGCGCGCGCCAGGATCTGGCGGCTCGAGCACGAATTGCCGTTCACGTGGCTGCTCGTTCCGGTGCAAGTGTGGGTCGAGGAAATGACCGGCACGCACCGGGCGATTCGCAAGGAACTGGAAGACGTGGGTGTTTTCGCCCCGAAAGAGGTGCGGCAACGGGCGGATGAGCGCCTCACGCAAGTGGCGGCGGAGGCGGCGCGCTTCTGTCGTGGCCTGACGCCGCCGGGGCATTTCGCTGACGACGTAACCTCCGACCGCCGGACCGTCCTGCAGGTATCCGCAACGGCCCCGCCGCGCGGCGCGTTCGACGAGCTGTACCGCAACCCTGAAGGTCCGTATCAGGTCCTGTTGAGGGCCGGCAGCGACTTCCGCTGGCCCGCCGGGCCGGATCGGGACAACTGGGTTGCCGAGATTCCTCTGCTAGCCGAATCGCCATGGAAGGACGCAGTCTGGGCAGACTGCGAGCGCGTGGAATCCCGGCGTCCGCTCACCGATGCCCCGTTCGGCGCTGCGTTCGCGGCTGCGTCGGGCGTTCGCGTGTCCCGCCGGCTGGTCCACGCGACGAAGCTGCTCCGCTCGCATGCGCCGGAGTGGTTCGACGCCGCGTACGGCGCCGCTCTCGCCCGGATCTTTGGTGTCGACCTCGACGTGCTGAACCATGACTGAACATCCGCTCTCGTTCGCCGACGTCGTTCGCGATCTCTCGCAGCGTTCCTCGCGTGCGCTGTCGAGCCAACTGGCTGTACGGTCGCCCGAACTCCGGCGCTTTCTGACCGACACCTTCGAGGCGCCCGCGGGCAGTGACGGCGCCCTGCTTGCCGATCCGATCTTCGAGGCGACGTTCGGCTGGCGCCTCGCGCGCGAGACGATGGCGGATCTCGCCAGGTCCGGCACGCTCTCGCCGCGGCTCGTCGGGGCGATGGACAGCCCGCCTCGGGACTGTGCCGACTACCGCTTCGGCCGCGACTGGCACCCGTACGACCACCAACTGCGCTCCTGGCGGCTGCTGGTCCGGGCGCCCGCCCAGTCGGTGCTGGTGACCAGCGGCACCGGGTCGGGCAAGACCGAGTGCTTCCTCGTGCCGATACTCGATCGGCTCGCCCGCGAGTGCGCCGACCGCGGGCGCCTGACCGGGGTGCGTGCTCTGTTCCTGTACCCGCTGAACGCACTCATCAACAGTCAGCGCGAACGCCTGCGCGCGTGGTCGTCGGCGTTCAACGGAGATATCCGGTTCTGTCTGTACAACGGGGAAACGCCGGAGACGCTGCCCGCGCACAAGCTGCGGAGTGTGTCCCCGGCGGAGCAACGCACCCGGCAGGCGTTGCGGGACGATCCTGCGCCGATCCTCGTCACCAACGCCACGATGCTGGAGTACATGCTGGTCCGGGACGCAGACGCGCCGATTGTCTCGCGTTCGCAGGGCGCGCTGCGCTGGATCGTGTTGGACGAGGCGCACACCTACATCGGTTCGCGTGCCGCGGAGATGACGCTCCTCATCCGGCGCGTCCTGCACAGGTTCGAGGTCGATCCACGCGACGTGCGGTTCGTCGCCACGTCGGCCACGCTGGGTGGTCGCGATGAACACGAGGCGCTGCACCGATTCCTGTGCGACGTGTCCGGTGCGCCTTCCGAGCGCGTGCACGTCGTCGGCGGCGGGCGCGTCGTGCCGACACTGCCCGAGGCCACGGATGCGACGCCGCTCGAGGTCGAGGTCCTCCGGACGCTCTCGCCGGAGGAGAGATTCTCGCGTCTCGCCTCCAGCCGCGCGGCGCGGCGGCTGTACGGCCTGTTCGCTTCGTCACCCAACGTGGCGCCGCTCTCCGCTGTCCGCCGCACGTTGCGATCGGACGCCTCGGTCGATGGTCTTCTGCGGTTGATCGATCTGTGCACGACCGCGCGGCGAGGCGACCAGATCTTCCTGCCGCTCCGCGGGCACCTGTTCTGCCGTACCCAGGCCGGCCTGTGGGCCTGCGCCAACCGAAGCTGTCCGCGGGGCCTGGGCGGGGAGTGGGTGTTCGGGGCGGTCTATGCGGTTCCCAGGGACTTCTGCCGCCACTGCGAGCATCCCGTCTACGAGATCGTCCAGTGTCGCGGCTGCGGCGAGGTATACCTGGAGGCAGAGGAGCACTACGACCCGGATACGGGCAGGATGACGCTCCGGCCGCGGTCGACGCGGGAGGGAGTCGACGAGTTCCAGCTCGAAGTCGATGCGCCGGAAGACGAGGATCGCGCAGGCGACGCCGGCGATGCGACGTCGGCGATCCAGCCCGGCGGACGTCGGCTGATCACGAGCATCGGCGCCGATACAGAGGAGGTGGCGCTGAGCGCCAACACCTGGGACGTCTCGTTGGGATCGGCGCCCGTCCATGTCTCGGTGGCCGCCGCGCCGGATGACGTTGACTCCCCGCTTCAGTGCCGGCGCTGCGGCGCACGCGAGTCGCGGAGCCCGCTGTTCTGGCCACTGCGGATGGGGTCGCCGTTCCTGCTGTCCACCGTGACCCCGGCGGTGCTGGAGCACGCCCCGCCGGCGGAGTCGTCCAACGACGTTCCGTTCGGCGGCCGGCGGCTGCTCGCGTTCAGCGATTCCCGACAGGGATCGGCCCGTCTGGCGGTCAGGCTCCAGCAGGAATCGGAACGGAACTACGTCCGCAGTCAACTGCTGCACGGCATCGCGGCAGCCCGACCGCCCGGCGGTGTGTCGGATGACGACAGGCGGCGGCTCGAGGGCGAAGTGGCCGAGCTGGAGAAGTTCGCGTCGGGTTCACCGACCCTCGGCGCCATCCTGGCAGAGAAGCGGGAGCAGTTGGTGGCGGCGCGGGACGAGTCAGCCGAAGAGCCGTTGGGCCGCCTGTCCTGGCGGGAAGCCGTGTCGCAGCTCGCCAACAGCAGCGACATCGGCAGGATGCGCGCCGAGTACCGACGACTGAGTGGTGTGGACATCCCGGCAGTCGAATACGCCGAGTTCTGTCTGTACCGGGAGTTCTTTCGCCGTCCCAGGCGGATGAACTCGGCCGAGACGCTCGGTCTGGTCGCGCTGCGATATCCCGAGATCGAGAAGCGGGCAGCCGACCTGGCGCCAGCGGCATGGACCGGTCCCCTCGGCGCGCCGCCGGACGAGTGGCCGAAGTTCGTGAAGCTGCTGATCGATTTCGTGTTGCGGGCGCGGGGCGCCACGTACGTCCCGGACGACTACCTCCACTGGATGGGCACGAAGACGTACCGCAGCTACATGCAGGGGCCGGACTTCGGGGACAGACTCGCCCGGGGACAGACCCTGTGGCCCCGCGCGCGCGTTGGCGGCAACCGTGCTGCGGTGTTGGACGTACTCTGTCGGGCCTTCGGGTTGGACCTGACCGATGCGGTCCACCGCGATGCAATCGACCTGTGCCTCCGCTCGGCATGGGCGGTCGTGTCCCCGCACCTGCGGCCGTTCGATCTCGGCTACCTCTTCCGCCTGGAGCAGACATGCGTGCTGGAGGAGTCGCGGGACCTGCACGTCTGCCCCTTCACGCGGCGGATGCTCGACACAACGCTCGCCGGCTGGTCGCCGTACACCCCGTCCGGCAGTGACGACGGCCGTTGCGAGAAGATTCGCATGCCACGGTTGCCGCACCCGTTCTGGCGGGACGAGCACGGTGGCTCGATCGCAGGCGCGGCTGAGTGGCTGGACGCCGACCCGGACGTCGGAAACGCCCGCGCCCGGGGAGTCTGGTCGAACCTGAGCGACCGCGCGGTGGCGATGAGTCCGTATTTCGCCGTCGGCGAACATTCGGCGCAGATCAGCGGTCAGCGCCTGAGGCAACAGGAAGGGCTCTTCAAGACCGGCGCGATGAACGTCCTGAGCTGTTCCACGACGATGGAGATGGGCATCGATATCGGCGGTCTGGCCGCCGTGATGATGAGCAATCCGCCGCCGCACGCCGCCAACTACCGCCAGCGTGCGGGGCGCGCCGGGCGGCGCGGCGAAGGCAGCTCGCTCGCCCTGACGCTGTGCCGGAACACGCCGCACGGCGTCGAGATCCTCAAGAACCCGAGCTGGCCTTTCGACGCGCAGATCAGTCCGCCGCGCGTCGGGCTCGACAGTCGGCGTCTGGTCCAGAGACACGTCAACGCGCTGTTGCTGGGGCACTTCCTCGACAGCGCCAACGCGCACCGTTTGGAGGCGGGGTGGTTCTTCGAGTCGGAGGACGACGCGCCGTCGCCGGCGGCGCGTTTCCGGCAATGGTGCGTGGCGGCAGCGTCCCGTGATCGGAACATCGCGCGCGGGCTCCGTTTCCTCGTGGCGCGCAGCGCCCTTGCGGGCGAGCAGGTCGGTAAGCTGCTGCGAGAGGCTGCGAACATGACCGCGAAGGCCGACGCGGAGTGGACGAAGGAACTCGATGCGCTCAAGGCCGACGCCCAGTGGTTCGAGAGCGCGTCGGGCCACGAGAAGAACCCGGCGTTCCTCGCCGTCAGCAGGCAGATCGACCGGCACCGCGGAGAGTACCTCCTGAGCGAGCTGGTGCGCAGAGCGGTGCTGCCCGGCCACGGCTTTCCCACCGGCATCACCAGCTTCCTGACCACCACGAGGGCGGACCTGCTCCGTCAGGAATCGGAAGTGCGAACGCGGGACGAGTCCTTCGGACAGCGGAGCGGTCTTCCCACCCGTCCGGCGTCGATCGCCATTCGCGACTACGCGCCCGGCGCCGATGTGGTTATCGATGGACGCGTCCACCGGTCGGACGGGGTGACGCTCAACTGGCGTCTGCCCGCCGACGCGGACGGCGTCCACGAGATACAGTCGATCCGCTCTGCGTGGCGTTGCCGCCGCTGTGGCGCTACCGGTGACCGCGCGGGCTCGCAGGCAACATGCGATGTGTGCGGCGTGGACAACGTAGAGACGTACGTGTTCCTGGAGCCGGCTGGATTCGCGGTGGACTTCCAGAGCCGGCCGCACAACGATGTGACGACGGCCACCTACCTGCCGGTGAACGAACCCTGGGTGAGCTGCCCCACGAGTCGTTGGGTGGCGTTGCCGGATCCGACCCGCGGTCGCGTCCGGTACACGGAGGACGGGCATATCTTCCATGGCAACAACGGCCCGGGCCGGAAGGGCTACGCCGTCTGTCTGCGCTGCGGTCGGACGGCCCCGGAGTTCGGACGTGACAATCCCCTGGGCGACAGCCATCCGCGTCTGCGTGGCGGGCGCAAGCGGACCGGGCTATCGATCTGTGAGGGCAGCAATCAGCCGTGGGCCATAAAGAGGAACACCAATCTGGGCTGCTCCAGCCGGACGGATGTCTTTGAGTTGCAGATCTACGACAACCCGTCCCCGACTGCGGTCTATTCGTTGGCGACGGCGTTGCGTGGCGGGGTGACTCAACTGCTCGGCGTGGACGAGCGGGAGATGGGGGTCGCGGCCGCGCAGAGCAGGACCGACGAAGGACAGGTGACGCGCTCGGCTTTCCTGTTCGATGCGTCGTCCGCCGGCACCGGCTACACCGCCACCCTGCAGACTGCGCTCGGCCGAGTTGCCGAGCTCGCCCGGAAGATTCTCGATTGCAGGAACGACGATTGCGACCGTGCGTGCCACGGCTGCTTGCTGACGGCCGATACCCAGTTCGCCGCCGGCCTGCTCGACCGGCGGGCGGCGACGGCGTTGCTTGACGCGACGTTCGCCGGTGTGAGGTGAGGTGCAGTCGATCTTCGCGGGCCGTTCCTGCGGGATGCCCGATCCGCGAGCACCCGGGCGTCCGATCACATGCACGACACGATCTCCGTCGATCCGTTCCTCGCAGAGCAGGTCGGCGAGCGATGGATCCTGGAGGCCGACGGGGCGCCGGACGAACCATGCGTTGAGCGGGTTGGCGCCCGATACGCCCGCCTGTGCGAGCATGCGCAGCAGCGTACGCGGTCGTTCCGCGTTGGCCGCTTTGGGTTCCCGCCCCTGAAGCCAGTCGTGCACGATTGGGCGGGTGACGCGCAGAACCCGTGCGATCTGGGACTTGTTGAGTGACGACCCCGCCTGCACTCCTGAATTCGCTCGGAGAACGACGACCTCGTCGCCTTGCGGAAGCTGACCGCACGTCCCGGTGGCGCTGCGGGGCGCGGCAGGTCTGCGATCGACGACGAAGGAACTGGAACCGATACGAGGAAACAGCGAGCCGTGGAGCTTGTGGCGGCCCAACATGAGACCGAAGCGATCCAACGCGCACGCCACGTCGATCACTGGGCGCAACGAAAGAAGGCAGCCGAGGAGAGCGCCAAGCGGAAGCCCGTGCTGCGACGTTGCCGCCGGATCGCGGCTCCTGCTACTATTCCGTCCATGATTGGTGTCGGAGTTCTTGCGTCCGCCGGTAGCTGCGCCCGAAAGGCTTTGCGGAGTTATGCCGATCGCGGCAACTCCTTTACCTCGTGCGGAGCCGATGACCACACCCCGCCGCGCTCCGGCTTTGGCTCGCGACGATGACCACTCCGCCGCTAAGGCCCGGACGGGTCCCAACATTTCACGAACTAGGCGAAGATGCATTTGAGGATCTATGTCGGGAGATCGTCCAAGAGGAGGACGGCGTCGCAACCGCTGAACGCTATGGTACGCGCGGTCAACGACAGTTTGGAGCGGACCTACTGATCGATTGCGCGGACGGTTCCTTGTGGGTCGGGCAGTGCAAGAGCCACAAGGAGTGTGACGAAAAACTCATCCGGAGAGCGTGCGACGATTTTCTCGAACACGCAGACCACTGGTCTGCAAAGAACGTAACCAAGTTCTTCCTTTTTCTAGCGGCTGACACCCGACGACGACAACTTCACGACGAGCGATTGCGACAACGCGAACGGCTACTCAGCTATGGTTTTTCCTTTACCGTGTGGTCCGCGGCCGTTCTCAAGGCGAAACTAAGGAGACATCCCAAAATTGTACAACACTTCTTACCGTACCACGTGGACTTCATATGCGGACCTTCCGCAGCTATGGAAGTTCTACCCGGTGCGCATCCGACAGCATTACTTGCCCTAGCCAGCCAATACGGAGAAAGAGTCGGCGGAGAACATGCTGAGCTGCTGCGCCTTTGGCGGGAGGGTTATCCTACTGAAGCGCTGTCGAGACTGCGCAACCTCAAGGATGAGCTGTCGAGCGTCGCTGCCATCAGCCCGCCGACGATAGCCAAGCTACTCCATCTCGAAGGACGCCTGTTGGTAGCCATCGGTGACGTCCCGGGAGCGAAGAGACTTCTTCCGGCCACAGCCGCGAGTGATGCTTCTGGTCGAGCCCGGCTGGTCGCCATGATCGCGCAAGCCGACGGACGTCTTGACGACGCTATCACGGCGCTTGGGGAAGACACCAACTCTGACAATCAGGCGCTAAAGGCAGTCTTGCACTTGCAGCGCGGGGACGAAGCTGTGGCTGTCAAGATACTGTCGCGACTTCACGATCATCCCGAGGCAAGCCGGCTGCGCGCGATTGTGTCCTTGGTTCGTGGCGACGTACCGAACGCAAAGGTCGAGGCTGAGCGAGCGCTGCAAATGGCGCCGACGTGGTACTGGATGAGACGTACGGCGGCGACGATTCGGTACATCGCTGGTCTCTCGCCCGTAGTTGCGCCAAGGGGGCTCCCAGAGTGGCCACAGCCAATTCCCGCTAGCTTGGTCCGACAGGACAATGAGAGCGTCGGGGCCCGGCGGGCCGCCGCGGAGGAGTTCCGCCTGCTTTCGGACCCTAAGTTTCAGCACTCGACAGATGAGCATGCGTGTATCGATGCATGGAGAATTGCATGTCTGGTTGACGATCCCGTCTTTCGCAAAGGAGCCATCGAGGTTGCGTCGTCTTCGTTAGCAAATGCGCCGGAGAACTATAGGGTGATGGTTTGGGTTCTCGCGCGCGGACTCCCGGTGTCAACTGAGGCCACTACCAGCCTGCTTGAGACCAAGGTCAAACATATGAACACGACACCCGAAGAGGCTATCGCTCTGGTCGCAGGATACGCGACGAAGGGCAATCTCGCCGCAGCACGGGCTGTCCTCGAGCAAACCGCCAGCCTTTCAAGTGACCCATCACAGAAGGCGGCAGCCGATTCCTGGCGCACGCAGATAGAGAGGATAGCTGATGTTTCGTCCGACTCGCTGGACGGCACCGCGCGAGCAAAGCAGGCGCTGGCACGCCTCCAAACCGCAGACGCCAGTACAAATCATGTGGCTCGCTGGGAACAATACATGACTCTCGCTCAACTAGGCCATTGGGATGAGATAGCTGCTGCCGCTGCGGATCTGATTCCAGTATTCCGAACCTCGGACTCGGCTCGTCTGGCGTGTCACGCGCTATACAACGTGAACGACATTGACGGCTGTCTGAATATGCTGGGACAGGCTAAGTCTGTGTTCCTGAACGGAGAACTGTCTCCGGATCTGCGTCGGCTCCAAGTGATGGCGCAGCGAGACGCGGGCGCAATACCGGAGGCGATTCGGGTCGCTCGAGAGGTCTTCGAGGAGTCCAAGACAGCGGATGCGTTTATGGAGCTTGTGCGCCTTTATTTTCAAATGGGCGACTTAAAGAGTGCCGCAATCACAGCGCGTCAATACCGAAGTGTGACCGACCTTGCGGCACTAGATTATTTGACCCTGTCATCGTGCCTAAAGATCGAAGATACTTCGCTCGCGTTGACTCTTTGGAAGGCGGCAGTCACGGCAGGTGTACAGGACGAACATGTCGGCCTTGCCTTTGAGCTCGGAAGCAATTTGGTGGCAGACGAACACCTGGACGTTCTAGCTCACCGCCTGACCGCACTCGGCCACAAGAGAGCGGGGGGGATAGAGGCAGTTGGACTTGACGAAGTAGTGAAGCGGATGGCCGAGCGCCGCCGGCAGGTCGGCGAGGTGTTGAGGATGATGCGCGAAGGGTCTCTGCCAATGCACCTTGCGTCGCAGGTGACTGGGACCCCGCTGGTAACCGTGCTACGGCGCTTCAGGCTTCTCAACAAGACGGGCGACGACCGGCGCCATGTGTCGCCGGTTTACCAAAGGTTCGGCGGTAGAACACGTGGCCGCCTAGCCCCAGGAGGCACGAAGCGACGCCGACTGATCGCTGACGTAACTGCGCTTCTGAACGCGGAGTACTTCGGCGCCTTGGAGTTGGTTGAGAAGGAATTCGCGACCATCCACATACCGCAGGGAACGGTGGTTGCGCTAGCTGCTATGCAAGACGCGTTACGACCCAATCAACCGGATCGTACGAAGGCGAAGCGGAGGCTCTGTGATCTTGTTTCCGCCGACGTTATCAAGGCAGTTCCTTTGGACCCCGTTCCGGAACGACAAGCGGCGGATGGCGACCTCGCGGACGACGTATTGTGCCTGTTGCGGTACGCCTCTGCCAAGAATGCACTGTTGGTAGATTTTCTGCCACCTAGGGCAACGGACTCGCGCCGCGAGGCCGCGATAGTACCGAAGGAGTATCGGGCATTATCGCGCGATGCGCACAGCGTCGTGGACGCCCTGCTCGCCTTTGGTGTTTTGTCCAGATATCAGCACGCGACTGTTGTCAAAAGGCTTGGTTCACGCTCATCGAAGCCGGCGGAAACCACAATTGGCGAGGGCGCAGAGCTCGTTTGTCGAAGTGAGGTCGCAGTATTGCTTGGGACGGCAGGTGTTCTCGACTTGGCGGCCGATAGATTCCGAATCGTAATTCCCGTCGCGGACGCGGAGTCGGAACGGTTGGAGGTCGACGAGACGGCCAGATGCGAAGCCGACGCCGCATGGGTGGGAGGAATTATCGATAGAATCCGTCGGGGTCTGGAATCGAAGGTCTACCAGTTTCTTCCCAAGGTCCGTGATGAACGAAGCGGGCGTGACGTTCGGGAGCCCAGAGAGCTGGAGACAGTACTGCACGATTTGTTGGCTTTTCCCGGTGACGAAGCGGATGTCCTGTGGATCGACGACCGTTGTCTCAATTCGCACGCACATAGCGAGGGAAAACAGATTGTCGATACGGTTGATCTCTTGGTATATCTAAAGGATAGACGCCTGCTCTCCGAGCAAGAGTTGCATCGACTTCTCGGCGAAATGCGGGCGACGGATTCGCGGTTCATCGCGTTCAATGCCGACGAGCTGTTGGCGGCGCTTCGCGAGGCGCCGGTGAACGATGGAGTTGTGGTTGAAACGGAGCAGTTGCGGGTTCTTAGGGAGTACTATGCTAGGTGTTTGCTGGAGGCGGACTCCCTCAGACCGCCAATGGAAGGACGGCCGCTACCTGATGCGTCAACGGAATGGCATTTCTTATTGAATTGCGGCCGTGCGGTAATGGTTGCTATGATCCGAATCTGGGGAAGCGGAACTGAAGACGAAAAAATAGCGAGGGCCGAATGGCTACTGCGCAACATGTACACTGACGATCGTGGTCTTCATGGCACTGGCATGCGGCGGGGGCCCGGTTCCGAAGAGTACCAAACGGCAATGGCGATTTCTGGCCTGATGGGTATGGCGCTGGAACTTGATAAAGGGGATCCGGACCGCCAGGTTCGGCGGTCGTATTTCGAGTGGCTATACCGACGCGTCATTTGCCATCGGTTTGCCGCCGATAAGGCCGTCACCGTTGCTGCGATAGAACAAGTGAAAGGGCTTCTTACGCCAGATAGTGCAAGGTCTGATACAGAGGAGGGGAAGCTCGCGAAGGCGGTGATGGGACGATTGTGGACGGATCTGCCGGAGGAAGTACGGAAGCTTACAGAGGCGGATCAAGATTTTCTAGAAACACTCGGCGTGCTGACAAGAACTGTTGTTTCCGTCGGTCCGGTACAGGTTGAAAGTCGGGAACTTTGGAACGCCCTGGAAGTTGTCTTAAATGAGGGCGACCCGGTAGATGTCCAGTCGATTGACGGTGAGTCCGTTAATCTGAGTCTGGTGTCGACGGAGCCGATTGTGTTTTCTGCACGATGCTCGTCTGCCGGAATGGATGCGCATCTGCAGCGTGACGACTTTGTTTTTCTTTGGAGAGCACTGGCAGAGCGCGAGGCTGGTGCGAAGCAACTGGGATACTGGTTCGACTTGCCGCCGAACCGGCGGGACGGAATGGTCGCGACGGCGGTGGCCGGACAGGATCCGGGTGCAAGAATGGAGACAGTTATCGAGGCACGAGCTGCTAGTGGCGCAGCATTCTATCGGGAATTGGCAGCGGCAATACGGGACGGCGGTGTTTTTCAACGGTCGGAGACGATTCCTAGAGATCCAAGAGTACTGGTGTCTCACTTGCGGGTCGCGGAAGCTGGCGACATATCAGGTCGGTGGCAGGTTGCGATAACACAGCTTGTAGAGCACGTAGGCGTCGTGGAGGCCGCGGAGCGCATCTGCGGGCTACCCGTTCGATTGCCGGATTCGTTTGTCGACGCCGTTGGCGTGATGTCGACCGGGGAGCGAGAGAGCACTCTCCTGGAGCTTAGACGGATTTGGGCCGCGTCCCCTGTTGGGATTGTGCATACCGCGGATCTTTGGAGAAGGGCGAGTATTTCGGCGCGGCGCGCAGAGCGGGTGTGCGGTCACGTGGCAAGGGTGCTGTGCAGCGAGAAGTTTCGTGGAGTTTTCGATGCGTGGCGTGCCGTCTTGTGGTGGGTTCATGAGCAGTTTGGCTTTGACGAGCGTATGCGGGGAATGCCGCCGGACGTGCGCCTAGGGCTCGTGTGGGCTCATGCGGACCGAGTGTTTAGGATTTTCTTCGGACGTGGGTTGAGTTGCGACTGGATTGCCAGTGCGTTTAAGGAAAGTCAACATGTTGTCCCTCCGGAGCTTGTTTTTCCAGCGAATTCCTACGGCGACGACGTCGCGGCACCGCAATATGTTACCGCGGAACTAATGGCGGTAGCGGGATTGGCATATGTGGGAG
>WTGR01000220.1 GCA_011523485.1 Acidobacteriota bacterium | reverse complement strand
ACCACATCCTGATGGGCATCGATCTCGATCTCGACCGCGCCCTGCGCAAGGCGGTCGTCGCGACGGTCGACTTTCTCGTCGAGGAGCAGGGATTGAATCGCTCGCAGGCGTTCTCGCTGGCCAGCATCGCGGTGGACTTTCGCGTCGCCGAAGCGGTCGACCTGACGCAGGTCGTGACGGCGTTCGTCCCGAAGGCGATCTTCATGGAGTGACGGTGACCGCCGCTGCGGGCGGTGGATTCACTGCGCCGTCGGTGCCTTGGCGCGGTTGCGACGTGTAATCACTTGACTGATTGGGCAGGGACGGCTTAGCCTGGATTGGTGGAGTTCGACTGGGCGACTGTGACGTCCGTGTCTGGCGTGCTGCTTGCCGGTCTCGCCATCCTGAACCGGCGTATGGACCGCCGATTCGACGCGGTCGACCGCAAGTCCGACGCGGTCGACCGGAAGTTCGACCGTCGATTCGAGATCGTCGAGCAGCAGATCCGCGCCATGGCGCAGGACATCGGCAACCTTCGCCAGGATGTAGGCCGCCTGCAGGGCCTGGTCGAGCGCGCGTACGAACCCGATCTCCTCACGCGTACCCCGGCCCACGCCGGGGAGCGCCGCCCGCCCTACGGCGACGAACCGCCCGTGTCGAGCGGACCGGGCGGGCAGGAGCCCGAGTCCTGAACCTGCGCTACTCCGGCAGCGCACGGCGAAGATGCGTTCCCCGGCGGCTATCGCCACGTGCGTCGACGGCGAAGGCCATCTATCGGCTGGGCAACACGCTGACCACGAGGCTCTGATGCCCAACTTCAAGCTGCGGGGCAATACAACGTCGGTCACTCCATTTCCGTAATATCCATATAGGCATCAAATTTAGACCGCAAGCTTCGCCATTTGCCCTTCTCGAGTCTCTGTGCTTCGACGTATAGTTCCTTCAAGCTACTGAAATCCAGAGCAAAGAAGGAAACGTCTTCTTGGCGGGCGGACTTCTGTCGAGCGATCTTCTTGCACTTAGCATCGACGTCGGTTCCCGTTGTGATGAAATAGAAGTGTGCCCGGTATCCTTGGCGAAGGAAGTCATCGTAGTCGCCAATACGATCGCGCCATCCCGGTTCTCGAAGAATGCCGTACTCGCCGCCCGCCACGCCCGTGAAGATCTTGTCGCCGACGATGAGCGGGGCGGCCGTTCCATCGGCGCGCGGCGGCGGATACCGGGTCACACGGTGCTGCTGTCGAGCACGGCGCGTCGCCGTTCACCGGCGCGGAGCCGCCGTTCGCCGATTGGTCCTGGCGCCCGCGCCGGCCCGCCGTCAGACTGCCTGTCCACGATCATTCAGGGAGGCATGGATTGACGGACACCATCGCGGGCAACGACGAAGGCCGGGTTCACGGACGGCAGCCCCCACGCAGGCTCGGCCCCCTCGCGCCCGGGCTGCTGGTCATCACGCTCGGCGTCGTGTTCCTGCTGGACAACCTGGGTTTCGTCCGGCCCTGGCAGGTTCTCCGATTCTGGCCGGTGCTCCTGATCGCGGCCGGCGTGAAGCATCTGTGGGAGGCGCGCGACCGCGGCGCCGCCGTCAGCGGCACGCTTCTGGCGTCCGCCGGCGGCCTGCTGCTGCTGGACAACCTGTACGTGATCGACGTCGACCTCTGGGACCTCTGGCCGCTCATCCTGGTGGCGATCGGGTTCCGGATGCTCTCGCACGCCGGATCGGTTCCGGACGCGACGGACGAGTCGACCGAGTCGACCGAGAGATGTTCCGCCTTCCTCGGCAGCGTGGAGCGGCGGAACCGCTCGTCGGATTTCCAGGGCGGGTGGGCGTCGGCGTGCATGGGCGGCGTCAAGCTCGATCTGACCCAGGCCGACATGGCCGCAGATCGGGTGGTACTCCGGATCTCGGTGATGATGGGCGGCGTCGAGATTCGCATTCCGGAGGACTGGGCGGTGGAGCTCAGAGTCATGCCGATCATGGGCGGGGTCGAGGACAAGACGCGGGGGCCGGCCGCGGCGACGAAGCGACTCGTGCTGCGGGGAACGGTCCTGATGGGCGGGGTCGAGATCAGGAACTGAACATCGTGGCGGGTCCGGGTGACGGCGAGGAAGAAGACGATGGCCAGAGGTCCCTATGTTGGGCGCGGAATGCTCGGAATCGTGGCGATCATGGTGCTTGGCGTTGTGATTGCCGAGTCGGATGCCACCCGGGACTCGACGGGGGCCGAGGACGCGTCGTGGCTCGACAGCGGGGCGTTCCTGGGCTCGGTCGAACACCGGAACCTGTCGGCGGCGTTCCGCGGAGGTGAAGCCGCTGCCGTGATGGGGCGGCTGGAGGTCGACCTGCGCGCCGCCACGATGGCGGGCGAGGAGGTCGTCATCGAGGTGGACGTGGTCATGGGACGCGTCGAGATCCTCGTGCCGGACGACTGGAGGGTCGTCTCCGAGGTGGAGGCGGTTCTCGGTGCGGCCGACATCCAGACCTCCCGGCGTGAGGCGGCCGCCGGCGCGCCGCTGCTCGTCGTCCGCGGAGGCGTGTTGATGGGCAGGTTGTACGTCGGGGATTGACGTGCACCCGATTCTCGCCTCCGGCCAGCGGCGCCTTCTCTATCTGGCTTCGTGGGTGTTGATCGGCCTGCTGTTCGCGGTCGCGTGGTCCGCGGCGGGTTCGGGGGTGCGGTTTCCGGGGGCGCTCGCGGTCGTCGTGCCGCCGAGCGTGTTCTACGGGTTCGTGTGCCTTTCGGCCTGGTACGTCTGCCGGGCCACGCCCCTTGCGGCCCGGTCCGCGGTTCGGATTCTCGGCACCCACGCGGGAGCCGCCGTCGTGGCGACGACGCTGTGGATGTTCGTCTGGGAGGGCTGGTTGCGCGTGCTGGTCGGATCGCCGGCGTTCGATGCCGGCGTGCTCGACGCCTACGGCGCCCGGTCGGTCGTACTGCCGGCCGCGGGGGTGCTGCTGTTCTGGTTCTCCGGCATGCTCCACTACCTGCTGATCGCCTTCGAAACGGCGCGGCAGGCGGAAGCGCGCGAGCTGGGCTACGAGGTGCTGGCGCGTGAGGCCGAGCTCAAGGCGCTGCGGGCCCAGATCGACCCGCACTTCCTGTTCAACAGCCTCCAGTCGCTCAGCGCGCTGACCTCGACCGATTCCGCCGGCGCGCGGCGCATGTGCCTGCTG
>WTGR01000616.1 GCA_011523485.1 Acidobacteriota bacterium | reverse complement strand
GGCGGCGCAACGACGCGTCGTCGCGGCTCCGGATGCTCCAGGAGCTGTACGACACCCGGCGGCGCGCCCTCGACGTGCTCGTGGGCGAGCGGCTCGTGGAGCGGGAGGCGGCCGCGCGCGGCATGACGCGCAACGAGCTGCTGGAAGCGGAACTGCCGGACCGGATGATCGAGGTGACCGACGCGGAGATCGATCTGATCTACGAGCGGAACCGGGACCGCTTCCCGGGACGCACCCTGGAGCAGATGCGGCCCGAGATCCGCGCCGTGCTCGATCAGCAGCGGCCGTTGCAGGCGCTGCATGCCTACATGAACGAGCTGCGGGCGCTGGCCGGCGACGTGTCGGTGATGCTCGAGGCGCCGCGGTACGGCGTCGAGGCGCTGGCCGAGGATCCGGCGCGCGGACCCGACACCGCGCCGATAGAGCTCATCGAGTTCTCCGACTTCGACTGCCCCTTTTGCAGGCGGGCCACCGAGACGGTGGAGCGGCTGATGGAGCAGTTCGAGGGGCAGATCCGGTTCGTCTACAAGGACTACCCGCTGCCGAGCCATCCGAACGCGTTCAAGGCGGCCGAGGCCGGCAACTGCGCCCACGAGCAGGGCCGATTCTGGGAGCTGCACGATACGATGTTCGCCAGGCAGGGCTCGCTCGACGTCGACGCGCTGAAGGGCTACGCCGTCGACCTGGGGCTCGATCCGGAGGCGTTCGACGAGTGCCTCGACAGCGGCCGGCACGCTGCGACGGTGGATCGGGACCTGCGCATCGGCATGAGCCACGGGGTGTCGTCGACGCCGACGCTGTTCCTCAACGGACGGGTGGTCCTGGGCGCGGCGTCCTACGAGACGTTCGTCGAGATCATCCGCGAGGAGTTGGCCGCCGCCGGGCGCTAGTCAGGCCTGGTTGGGCGGCAATCGGAAGCCGCGGCGCGACCGTAGCGGTCGCGTTCGGCGACGCTCGACGGGCCGGGCGGGTGAAAGCAGCGAGGGAGCGATCCGTGGAGGAGACGCCGGCGCGGGCCATGCGTCACGGCGCAAACGTTGCGCGATACGGGGCGCACCGCGCGCTGCTGGCGGGCCTGATCGTCGTCGCGGCCGCGTTCTGCGCCGGCGTTGCCGCCTGCGGCCGGGCCGAGGCTCCGGCCGGCGGGGGCGACCCGGTCGCCGGGACCGGCGATGCGGCGCCGCGGGTTGCGGATCCCGAGCCCGCCAACCCGTCCGCCGGCGTCCCGCCGCCCGGCGATCCCTCGGGCGGCGCCGCGCCGGACGATGCCGTTCCGGCCCCGGAATCTCCGGCCCCGCGGCCTCCCGCCCTGCCGGTCGAGCTCAGCTCCCCCGAGCACCAGCGTTACCAGCAGCTTCGCCTCGAGACCCTGCGTGCGATGATCGACGCGGCGAAGCTCGCGCTGCCCATAGGACCGTTCCAGCAGCGCATAGACGCGGCGGCGAGAATCGCGTTGGAGGACGTGTCCGAGGCGGGCGATCTGATGGAGCAGATCGTCGCCGATCTCCGGGAGGCGATTGCCGCCGCCGGCCGTTGAGGCCGGACTCTGCCGGGTTGGCGACGGAACGCAGTCCTCTACGCGCCTGCGGCGTTCGCAAGGCACGGCGCGCTTCGTGGGCCGCCTGCTGGAAGACTTCCTGGGGTGCTCGGGTTCCTAGTTGCCGGTGAGGAAGGAAGCCTCTTCCTCCAGCCAGGCGTCGTACTCGTCCTGCTCCATGATCGTCACGAAGCCGCGCATCCGGTAGTGGCCGAGGCCGCACAGCTGCGAGCAGTTGACCTCGAACTGGCCGAGCACGTTCGGCACCCACCAGACCGGAATCTGCAAACCCGGTACGGCGTCCTGCTTGACGCGCATCTCCGCGATGCCGAAGCTGTGGATGACGTCCTGCGACGACAGGTTGATGATCACCGGCTTGTTGATCGGCAGGTTCAACTGGTTGATCGACACGATGTCGTCGGCCCCGTTCGGGTCGTTGCGGTCGAGGCCGATGTTGTTGGTCGGCGTGATGAGGCTGATGTCGCGGCGTCCCCACCGGCCGTCCGCGCCCGGATAGTGCGAGATCCACTCGAACTGCTTGCCGATCACGTTGACGACGGTCGCCTCTTCCTCGGGCGGGATGTCGTTCACCCGGTGCGCCCAGGCGGGGACGGCGAAGCCGATCAGCAGCACCGCCTCGATGACCGCCACGCCGATCTCCAGGTAGCTCGACGTGTGGCTGGTGACGCCGGTGTAGTCCGCCTTCGGATTGGCGCTCGCCCGGAACCGGATCAGGGTATAGACGTAGAAAGTCCCCCAGCCGACGAACAGCACCGCCATCAGCCAGTGGATCAGAACGATCATCTCGTCGATCTCGGGCGCGTGCTCCGACGCCTGGATCGGCAGTCCCAGTAGTTCACCCATCTACGATTCCCCTCCGGGCTGGCCGCGCCGCACCGCGGTCTCGAACGCCGCATCGTTCCCCAGCGCCTGCCGGGAACGCTTCAACAGATGAAAAAAGAAGCCGACGAAGCCGCTCAGCACCCCGCCGGTGACCCCGAGCAGCGTGAAGACGGCCCAGTTCACGCTGCGGCCGGTCGCCGAGTCGGGGTCGGCGCCGAAGCAGATCGGGCATGCCCACGCGATCGCGGGGGCGAGAACGAACAGCGTCGCCGCCAGCGCAACGACCCGTGCGGCTTTCGCTCCGGTTCCTGTCATCGGCCTGCTCCCTCTCCCTCGAGCGCCCGATCAGTGCATCCCGATCTCGCGGGTCTTCCGGACGAACTTCACCGCGTAGATCCCCATCGCCACGACCGCGCAGAACGATCCCGCCGCGAACGCCAGATGCCACGCCGCGCCGCGCTCGGTCATGAACATCGCCACGCCCCAGATGGCCATGAACGCCGCCAGCAGGATCGACGCGGCGATGAACACGAGGTGAATGGCCCGGAGCGACATGGGCTCGGTTCCCGTCCTCGCGACCCGGCTAGTGACCCGCCGCCGGCGCCGCGGCCGGGGCGTTGGCGTTCGGCAGCGTGTAGTACTCGCCGTGCCTGTCCGCGTGCCCGAGGAGCGGCAGGAAGATCAGGACGATGAAGAAGAACACGGTGAGCACGAGCGTCGCCAGGATCATCTTCTTCTCCTCGATGAGGTGCATGAAGAAGCTGACCACCAGCGAGCCC
>WTGR01000068.1 GCA_011523485.1 Acidobacteriota bacterium | reverse complement strand
GCATTCCCTCGGGAGATGGAACCGGACCCGTCCCCCAGCGCGACGACGATCGTCAAGACGCATCGAGCGGCCGGAGCCTTTACATGACCGTTCAACTGGAGGTACCCGCGATTCGCAACGGCCGCGGCGAGTCGTCGCGAAGCTGCTGGGTCGTCGATCGAACGTGGATGTCCATCTGCGGGAACGCGATCTCGATGTCTTCCTCGTCGAACCGTTTGGCGATCGCCGTGTGCAGGGCATGAATGGTCGGCAGCCGCTCTTCGACGTCGCTCACGTAGGCACGGATGGAGAACTTCAACGCGCTGTCGCCGAACTCCTCGAACGTCACGCTCGGCTCGGGAGCCTCCAGCACCATGGGAGCGGCGGCGACGAGCTCCTGCAGCACGCGCGTGACCCGATCCACGTCGGACCCGTAGGCGACCCCGACGAAGACCGTCACGCGGTTCGCCGCGTCGGACAGCGTCCAGTTGAGCAGGTGACCGGTCACCAGGTCCTTGTTCGGAACGACCAGCTCCTTCAGGTCCCAGTCCTGGATTGTCGTCGCGCGCATGCGAATCCGGGTCACCGTCCCGGTCACGCCGCCGACCGTGATGGTGTCGCCGACGCGCACCGGCCGCTCCATCAGCAGGAGCAACCCGGAGACGAAGTTCGCGAAGATCTCCTGCAGACCGAAGCCGAGGCCGACCCCGACGGCCGCCACCAGCCACTGCACGCTGCCCCAGGTGATGCCCAGGACGCCGAAGATGGCCAGCACACCGCCGAGGATCAGCACGTACCGGCTCATGCTGGTCAGCGCGTACCGGGACCCCGGCTGGATGGGAAGCCCCAGCAGCAGCATCTCGAGCAGCGCGGGCACGTTGCGGGCCAGGGCGACGGTCAGCGCTGCCAGTACCAGCGTCAGGCCCAGGTGTTCGAGCGTGAACGCACCCTCCGTGTCGGGCGCCGCGCCGGGAGGCCACAGCGCGACCCGATCGAGGACGCTCAGCGCCGGCACCATGTCGGACCAGACCAGCCAGACGGCGCCGAGCGCTCCCGCCGTCGTCAGGGTCCGGATGAGACGGCGTGTGTCCGCATCGATCTGACCCAGGTCCGGCGCCGGCTCCACCGGTTCGCCGTCCTCGGCCAGCGCGCGCTCGCGCCGCTGCCGGAACGAGAGACTGCGGCGGCTGATCAGCACCCAGCGCGACACCATGCCGTATACCACGGTGACCCCCGTCGCCAGCCACAGCGTCTCCAGGGACTTGGCGGCCAGCTCGTCGGCGGCGTACATGTAGCCGGCCAGCGCGACGCCGGCCAGCGCCAGCGGCACGCCTGTCGCGACGCCGTGCCAGACGTTGCGCAGCCGGTCCAGCCAGGCTCCCCGGTGCGTCGCCAGGTACTCGCCGAAGACGCCGCGCGACGGGTGCAGCACGCGAGCCAGAAACACCGCGCTCAGAACCTGCAGGCCGACCAGTGCGAGCCTTCCGAGCGTGTGCTGCCACGCTCGATCCTCCTGGTTCGACATCGCCGCGAGCACGAAAACGAACGGCAGCACGGCGACGGCGAACCATTGCAGGTGACGTCGGAGCACCGCGACCGCCCGCGTCGGCCACCGAAAGTGGGCGGCCATCAACCCATGCGGACAAGCCGCCTGGCGCAGGATCTCCAGCGGCAGGTAGGTGGCCGCCATCGCGGCGAGTCCCGCCGCCACTGCCGCGAGGAATGCGGAGTCGTGCGCTACAACCGCCAGGCGGCGCGCGACCAGCCATGCAACGACCGCTGCGGGCGCGGCAATCGCCAGTGTCAGCAGCAAGCCGCGCACCGTGGTCACGTACTGCGTGGCCGTGCCGGACGCCGCGCGCTGGCCGCAAGCCGTCAGGGCCGGTCGGACCCGCCGCCGCACCCACGGGGCCGCCAGCAACACCACCAGTAGCGGTCCGTACCGCCAGGGACCGTCTACCGCATCGTTCGCCGCCGTTCGGGCGGCCGAGACCCACCCGCCCGGTTGCAGCAGCCACGCGGCGGCGGCTTGCGCGACCACCAGATCGGACCACGCGACTACTTCCGCGTTGCGCGTCCAGAGCACCCGCTCGTCGATGAAGCGCAGGAACGCCTCGGCTGTGCCGTGGAGCTCGCCGTACGTCGTCCCCAGTTGCACCAGCACGTCGAAGTACCGCGTCTGATCGTCGAACAGCAGTCCCAGGTACGTGCGCTGCGTCTCCAGCATGCCGCGAACCGACGCGGCGATCCGCTCGTCGGCCTCGTCGCCCGCCGCACCGGAACCGGCGAGCAGCTCGGTCGCCCGGGTCTCGACATCGGCAACGAGCAGCCGCTGTTCGTCGAGCTCGAACATCTCTTCCTGTACGAGCCGCGTGCGCCGATCGAGCGCCCTGCGCTCTTCACCGTAGCGCCGGACCGCGTCCGGCAGGCCGCCGCGGTGACGTTGCAGCAGCAGGCCGACCGCGCTCGTCTGGCCGATGGCCGCCACCCGCTCGCGCGTCCGCGTGAAGCGGTCGTCGAGGTCGGTCAGCTCCACGCGGGCCCCGCGTAGCCGCTGCTCGGCCGCGTCCAACTGGTTCACCAGCGATTGCCGCCGCGCGGTCAGCCCGTTGTTGACGTTGGCCAGCGTCAACAACACCTGCCGCGTCTCCTCCGCCGGTTCTTCCGCCAGGGCGATGCCGAGCTGGATCGCCTGCAGCCGGGCCTCGTTGGCCTGTTGGGTCGCGTCCAGGCGCCGCAGGGCGTCGGCGGCCGCGACGAGCCGCGTCACCTGCTCCTGCAGACGGGCCACGTCGCGGGCGGCCAGCTCTCGGCGGTGAGGCAACAAGGAGCGCTCCGCGTCGTAAGCCCCAAGCTCCCGCTGCAGCGAGTTCGTCCGCGTCTCCAGTTGCAGCCGGCGAGCCGAGAGCAGCGCCCGGCGTGCGTCAGCCTCCCGCAGGCTCGCATCCGGTGCGGTCGGCGTCTCCAGATCCGCCTCGACCCGGGCGCCTTCATCGGCAAGCGCCGCAAGTGTCTCCCGTATCTCGGCTCGACGCGATGTACGCCTGAGAGGCTCGCCGTCGGCTTCCGCCAGGCGCGATGCCGCCTCCGCGAGCCGGCCCTCCACCTCCGCGCGCCGCTGTTCCAGAGAATCGACGCTGTCCGTCACCAGAATGGGCGGCGCGTCTTCCGGTACGGCCTCCA
>WTGR01000447.1 GCA_011523485.1 Acidobacteriota bacterium | reverse complement strand
CCTCGGGGCCTGCTCCCAGCGCCGTCAGCGCGATGTCGACGGTGGTCGTCCCGCCGGCCCGCACCTCGACGGTCGCGGTCGGCGACTCGAACGCCTCCTCGATCACCGAGACGTCGTAGGTGCTCGGCGGCAGGTTGTAGATGCGGAAGCCGCCGTCCACGGTGTAGACGGTGTAGGCGATGCGGTGGACGGTGTCGTGCGCCTTGACGCGCAGGGCGCGGACCTCGCCGCGGTCGGCCGCCACGCTGCCGGCGATCACCCCGGTGGCGCCCCCGTCCTGGGCGAGTGCGAGGCTGCCGGGCAGCGTGCCCGCACAGACGAGCAGGGCCGCCACCATCGCCAACGCCGCCAAGCCGGTTCGATGCCGAGCCGTCACCTCGATGCGCATGGGACCTCCCCCTCCTGTGCCGCGTGTCGGTGAGGGCCAGCGTAGTGCACTTCGACCCGCTGCTCAAGCCGGAAACGCCCGGCAGGGGGGGGCATCACCGGCCGGATTCCGAGGTCCCGCCGCCTCGTTCGCTACGGCCAGAGCATCCGCCAGGCGGTGAAGTACTCCGCTTCTCCCCAGGTGATGCGAAGCATCCCGGACGGTGCGGCTCCTTCCTCCGCCGGCAGGTCCGGTTCCAGCGTGACGGCCAGGCTGCGAACCGTTCCCGCCAGCGTGCGGCGATCGACGGGCGTTCTGCCGAAGTCGAAGGAGGCGTCGTAGTCGGTGCCCCACTGCCGGGTCTGACGGCTGACGATCAGCTCGCCGTCGTGCTCGCGCGGGAGCATGAACAGCGTGTACTCCCCGCGCGGCACGTCGAGCTCGCCGAAGCGGACGTCGAAGTCCAGGGTCAGCCGCGTCGCCCAGTTCGCTCCCAGGCGCCACACCTTGTCGTACGGCACCAGCCCGCCGAAGATCTCCCGGTCCCGCGCGTGCGGCTGGCCGTAGTCGATGGTGATGCGGGACGGACCCGAATGGGACGGGGTGTAGGTGAACCACCCGCCGTCGCGCAGCACGCGGCCGTCGAAAGTCACGCTCGTCGTCACGCGGCCGCTGGGGGCCACCCTGGGCACGGGTTGCGCGCTGCGGACCTGGGCGTGGAGCGATCCGATGAGCAGCAGAACGGCCAGCGCCGCGGGTCCGGCACGGAGGCAGAGGGTGCGCATGTCGACCTCATTCTACGGCCGGCGGCGTTCGTGCACAGGTGTAAGATGGCGGCGATGGGGCGGGCGGTTGCACTCTGTCTCGCAACGGCTCTGACCGGGGCCGGTTTCCCGAGCGTCCATGCCGCCGGCATGCACGCGGAGGGCGGAGCCGGCGCTGCCCTCGCGGGCGCGGCGTCGTCCCAGCGCGCGCTGCTCGATCGCTACTGCGTCGCCTGCCACAACGAGCGGCTGCGGACCGGCGGGCTCGCGCTCGATGCGCTGGATGTTTCGCGCGTCGGCGACGCGCCGCAGATGTGGGAGCAGGTCGTCCTGAAGCTGCGCGGCGGCATGATGCCCCCGGCCGGCCGCCCGCGGCCGGACCGGCAGACCTACGACGGCTTCCGGGCGTGGCTCGAAGCCGAGCTCGACCGCGCCGCCGCGTCGCGGATCGAGCCGGGACGGGTGCCTGCCCACCGCCTGAATCGCGCCGAGTACACGAACGCGGTGCGTGACCTGCTGGCGCTCGAGGTCGACGCCGCCGCCCTGCTGCCGGCCGACGACACGGGCCACGGCTTCGACAATCTCGCCGGCACGCTGGCGCTGTCCCCCGTGCTGATGGAGCGCTACCTGTCGGCGGCGCGCCGGATCAGCCGCCTCGCGGTCGGTGATCCGACGATCGGGCCGGGCTCTACGTCGCAGGTCTACCGCGTCCCGATCGCGATGACGCAGAACGAGCGGATGAGCGACGACCTGCCTTTCGGGTCGCGCGCCGGCCTCGCGGTCCGCCACCGTTTTCCGCTCGACGGCGAATACGTCGTCACGATCCGGCTGAAGCGCAGCGTCTACGAGTACATCGTCAATCTCGACGAGGCGCACGACCTGGACCTGCGGATCGACGGCCGGCGCGTGGCGCGCTTCCCGGTCGGCGCCGAGGCGCCGGGCAGGCCGGCCCCGGTCACCTTCTCGGGAACGTTCGTGGCCGCCGGCGAAGCGGAGTACCCGAGCCAGGACTGGGACGACTACCGCACCGGGGCCGACGCGAATCTGGCCGTGCGCGTGCCGGTGCGCGCCGGCACGCGGGTGGTCGGCGTGTCGTTCGTCGGCAAGTCGTGGGAGCAGGAAGGGGTGCTGCAGCCGCCGCTGCGGGAGTACGGCGCCACCGTCACCGAGACGACCGACACGTCGCCGCGCCCGGAGGGGCCGGGCGTCGAGAGCGTCGCCATCGACGGGCCGTACGCCGCGACAGGACCGGGAGAGACGGCGAGCCGCGCCCGCATCTTCGTCTGCCGGCCGGAGAGCGGTTCCGGCCCCGGCGCCGAAACGGATGGGCGTGCCTCGGCGGACCGCGCGGGCGGTACGGCGCACGGTGGGCAGAGCGCTCGCTGGACGGAGGACGCCTGCGCCCGGGAGATTCTGGCTACGCTGGCCCGCCGCGCGTACCGCCGGCCGGTCGACGATGCCGACGTCGAGCCGCTGCTGGTCTTCTATCGGGCGGGACGCGCCGAGCTGGGCTTCGAGGCCGGCGTCCGGATGGCAATCGAGCGCCTGCTGATCGACCCGGAGTTCCTCTTCCGCATCGAGCGCGATCCGGAGGGCATCGCGCCGGGCGCCCCGTACCGGCTCTCCGACCTGGAGCTCGCCTCGCGGCTGTCGTTCTTCCTCTGGAGCAGCATTCCGGACGACGACCTGCTGGACGCCGCCATCGACGGCCGGCTGTCCGACCCCGCGGAGCGCGAACGGCAGGTGCGGCGCATGCTCGCCGACTCGAGGTCGCGCGCGCTCGTGGACAACTTCGCCGGCCAGTGGCTGTCGCTGCGCAGCGTCGCGGGCATCGCTCCCGATCCGAACCTGTTTCCCGACTTCGACGAGAACCTCCGCGAGGCCCTCCGGCGGGAGACCGAGCTGTTCGTGGAGAGCCAGCTTCGCGAGGACCGGAGCGTCGTCGACCTGCTGCGCGCGGACCACTCCTTCCTGAACGAACGGCTGGCCCGGCACTACGGCATCGCGGGCGTCACGGGAAGCCACTACCGGCGGG
>WTGR01000023.1 GCA_011523485.1 Acidobacteriota bacterium | reverse complement strand
ACGAGATGGAGATGTACGTCGAGGCCGGCCTGACCCCGATGGACGCCATCGTCGCCGCGACGGCCACCGGCGCCGCGCAGATGCCCCCGGTGGGCGAAGCCGACTTCGGCACCCTCGAGGCGGGCAAGGTCGCCGACCTGGTGGTGCTGAACGCCGACCCGCTGGCCGACATCCGCAACACGCTGGAGATCGACCGCGTCATGCGCCTCGGCGAGTGGGTGGACCGTTCGGGATTCGTGCCGGCACCGTAGGACACGCGCGGGCGCAAGGCGATTGTCGCCCGGCGGCAGCGTCTCGACGCGGTTGCCGACCATTCCACGGGCTGTCGTCGAATGGTCGCGACCAAGACACGACATTGCAGATAGTGGTCGGGCTGGAAGATCCAGTAGACGGGCCCGCCCAGCACCGGCTGGCTGCAGAACGCGTGCGACGGGTGGTTGATGAACAGGTTCCGCAGCACGCGCACGTTGTGCAGGCTCCCGTCGGTCTCGATGGGGTTGTCGTGGGAGTTCGTGATGATGTTGTTGTAGAAGTCGATCGCGACGGGACGGCGGTCCCGATGCTCGCGCGGCGGGTACCGGGGACCGTCGCGCACGGGCGACCTCTCTCTCCGAGGCTCGGCAGGCACACGGCTGGCCCCCGGATTTCGGGCTATCATCCGACTGTCTGCCGAAGATGCAAGGCGGCAGGCCGCCGAAACCATGTACACGGACGCACGGAACGCGGGTTCGCCAGGAGGGAAAGCCATGTCATCGTCACGATACCTGATGTTCACGTTGGTCGCGTGCGTCGCTCTCGCGCTGGGAGCGAGCGCAACCGAGGCCCAGGCGCAGGGCAACACGATCACGGGTGAGGGTCTGCCGAACCCGACCGCGACCGTGATCGCGAACTGGGGCGACCTGCCCGAAGGCCGGGTGTGGGGCTCGACCGCCGGCATCGACATCGACCCGTTCGACGGCCACGTCTGGGCCTACGAGCGCTGCGGCGCCGGCTCGTTCGGCGGGGGCGTGCCCGTCAACTGCGACTCCAACCCCGTCGACCCGATCTTCAAGTTCGACCGCCACACGGGGGAGGTCCTGGCGAACTTCGGCGGCGGCGTCATGGTCACGCCGCACGGCATTCACGTGGACGCCGACGGCAACGTCTGGGTGACCGACTTCGTGGGGAACCGTGAGGGAACCAAGGGCCATCAGGTCCACAAGTTCAGCCCCGACGGCGAGCTGCTGATGAGTCTCGGCACGGCGGGCCAGCCGGGGACCGGCCCCAACCAGTTCAACCAGCCGAACGACGTGGTCACCGGGCCGGACGGCAGCATCTACGTCTCGGACGGCCACGGCGGTCAGGGCATGACCACCAACCGGGCGATAGAGGAGGGACGCGCGGCGGGCGCCACCGGCCGCATCCTGAAGTTCGCCGCCGACGGCACGTTCATCAAGGAGTGGGGGCGGATCGGCACGCTGCACGGCGAGTTCCGCACCCCCCACGCGCTGGCGTTCGATTCGCAGGGGCGCCTCTTCGTCGCGGATCGCGGCAACCACCGCATCGAGATCTTCGACCAGGACGGCAACTACCTCGACTCGCTCTACTCGCACGGGCGCATCAGCGGCATCTTCATCACCCCCGACGACATGCTGTACTCGATCGACTCCGAGTCGAGCATGACCAGCCATGCGAACTGGATGAACGGCGTGCGCATCGGACCCGTGGACGAGGATCGCATCATCGGCTTCATCCCGCCGTTCGACGCGGAAACGCGGCCGTACCAGGGCGCGGCCGGCGAGGGTGTGGCGGTCGACGCGGACGGCAACGTGTTCGCCGCCGAGGGACCCAACTCGCTCCGCTTCGCGGGGGGCGCGTTCACGAAGTACGCGGTCGATTGATAGCAGCGAAACCTTCGCCCGGGCTCGTCGGACAGGTCGATCACGCTGTCGCAGCTCACGCCGTAGACGCGGATTCCTGCCTTTTCGACGAGCCCAGGTTTCGTTCACGACAGAGCTTGAAACGAGTTTCGGAACGCCAGCCTCTCGACGAGGTAGCCGGACTGCATCAACTCGCGGACACAAGCTCGTTCGTGCGGATCCCGCGCGTCGTGGGCATGGATCAGAACGTTCGTATCCAGGAACTCACGACCGTTCATGCAGCTCCCCGCGGGTCCATGGGCCTTCCGAGCGATAGTCTTCCTCGGCCCAGAGCGCATCGAGCTGCGCGACCACCGATTCCACCTCGTCTACCAGCGTGAGTTTCGTTTCAGAAAGTCTCGGACGATCTGGTTCAGGCTGGTGCCCCGCACGGCGGCGATGCGTCGGGCCTCCGCTACGACCCGGTCGTCGACCGACAGCGTTACGTTCATGGTGATTCCGCAACGTGATGCGGCGAATGGAGCGACCAACGACCGTCGGCACGCGATTCTTCCACGTCGTGATGGACGCCGACCTGCGGACGCGCACTGCTTCATCGGGCCCGACCCGCCGCTCGTGGGATGGGCGCGACGGCAACGTGGTTCGATGCCGAGGCTACGAGCTCGCCGCCGTTATCGTTCTCTCCGAGCCCCCGGCGACAGGAGCGGCTGGAACGGCGCCGCCAGCGACAGCGTCTCGGTCCTCGGGGTGTAGCAGATCGTCTCGCTGCAGACCTGGTACAGGATCGACAACGGCACCTCGACCACGTCCGGCCGGTCCGGGTTCGAGCGGTGGAACACCTCGGCGTTGGGCGTGACCGGAATCGCGACGTCGACGACGCCCTCGTAGACGTTGAGCGTGACGCCGAGCGCGGGGAACTCCCGCGGGTATGTCGGCGGGTACTGCGCCGTCCCCACCCGCAGGCCGGGCGTGTCGGGAATCGTCACTTCCGAGGCGATGTAGTTGTCGGGGAGCGGCCGGCCGTACATGTGCAGGCCGTCCTCGATCTCGAAGCGCACGTGCACCGTCGACTGGGTCTCGAACGCCATCGACTCGTCCGACAGAAAGGCCGAGATCCTGACCTGATCCGTGCCGAGCTCGACCGCCGGCGCCTCGTGACGCGCCAGGATCCGGCCGAGCGCGGAGTCGCGAATCGTGCCGGCCGATTCCCGGGTGGCGTAGTGGCGGTGGAAGAACTTCTCGGTGACCACGCCGCTCTCGTCCGTCACGTAGACGCCGGGGAACGGCACGCCGTAGAAGCTGCGGCCGGC
>WTGR01000815.1 GCA_011523485.1 Acidobacteriota bacterium | reverse complement strand
GCAAGGTGCGCTGGCGGACGGCGTTGCCGATGCGCTCGGAGTGGACGAGGCGATGAGAGAAGTAGGGCTGTCCGTCTTCGGACCGCCGGGTTTGGGTACGCCGAACGAACATGCGCCCACGATAGCGGGTGCACGTCCACCGAAGCAACACATCCTTGACGATTATGGCACTACATTCAGCTCTGCCAACCCCCGCTTGTTTAGAATCAACAAGTTACGAGCCTACTACCCCTGAAATATCGCCCAAATCTACAAAATCGTCGGGATTCTTGTTAAACATGGGCTAGTCGCGATCCTGGTCACGCAGTCGATCTCGTGGGTACACACGAGCCGCTGCCGGACAGCTTCTGCGAGCTGCCCGCGGGAACGGCGCCTGACAGGCCGCCGATGCTGGGAATCGTGCCTGCGCCGGTCCACATCTCGCTCAAGGCCGGTAGTGACCGAACGCCGGCAAACCCGGTGGGCCGGGAATGGACGTGTGGAGTCGCCTGGCCAGCCGCGAAACGGCAGTCGCGTCAGGAAGTTCTTCTCCTTGTGCTTCAGTCACTTGCGACGGAAAGAGGCTCTCCGGCACGGCCTCGAGTGACCGCGCGGTTTGCATCCTTCCGCCCGGCCCGAACCGGATACGAGCCGGCGGCGCCGGAAGGAGGCGTGCGATGAGCAGGCGGGTGCTTCGGTTGAAGGACGTCAAGGAGGCGACGGGGCTGTCGCGTTCGTCGATCTACGCGCTGCAGCAACGGGGGATCTTCCCGCAGTCGATCAGGATCGGACCCAAGGCGACCGGCTGGTACGAGGACGAGGTGCACAACTACATCGAGACCCGTCCGCGCACGGGGGACGACCGGACCGCGAGGAGACGCTGACCGGCGGCGTCTGTGCGCGCAGCCGTTAGCACCCCGCCGCCGTGGGCGGACACCCGCGGCGGGCGAACAGCATCGAGCACGCTGTCTCCGGACCGCCGCCGGAGTCCGGTTACGATCGTGTCGGCCAGAGGAGGGCCGGCCGGGGACGGCAAGCGTTTCTGCTGGCCGGCGCGATGCGGCGGCGGGTCACTCGGGGAGGGAGCAGGTCACGATGCCGAGGATCGAAATCCTGGACGCGCTGCGCGGCGAGTAGCGGTCGCTGAAGAACCAGCTCGTCGCCATACAGCGCGCCATCGAGGCGATAGAAGGAAGCGCGCGGCCGGCGGCCGGGCGCGGCAGGAAGAAGGCGGTCAAGGCTGTCGGGAGGCGCAAGCGCACGATGACCGAGGAGCAGCGCAAGGCGGTGGCCGACCGGATGCGCAAGTACTGGGCCTCGCGCCGGGCGGAAAAGGCCGAGGAGAACAAGCCGCCAGAGTGACGCGAACCCTGCGGGCTCGCAGCCGAAATCGATGAAGCCCGAGGCTCGGTCGGCTGGCTGCCGCTGACCCGGCGGTCATCACAGCAGCGCCCGACGGCTTACTTCGTCACATACTCCGCCCAGCGGTCCATCAGGCCACGCCGCTTGTCGAACAGGTCCGACCGGGCGTACGACCGCTCGACGGCGCTGCCTACCTGGTGCGCCAGCGCCGCCTCGGCCACCGCATGCGGCACGCTGGTCTGCTCGCTCGCCCAGTCGCGGAACGACGAGCGGAAGCCGTGCACCGTGCAGCGCCCGCCGTACAGCCGCCGCACGACCTGCGCCAGCGTCGTCGCGTGCATCTGACGACTGGCGCGCGCCGGGGCCGGGAAGCACCAGCCGGCCGGACTGCGCAGGCTCCTGGCACGTTCCAGCGTGTCCATCGCCGCCGGCGACAACGGGACGCGATGCTCGCGGCCGGCTTTCATGCGCTCGGCCGGTATGCGCCACTCCGCCGCTTGCACGTCGATCTCGCTCCACGTGGCGCCCCGCGCCTCACCCGAGCGAACGGCAGTCAGGATGATGAACCGGAGACAGATCTTCAGCGCATCGGTCGCCGTGCACGCCGCGATGGCTTCCAACGCCGCGCCCACCTCGGCGTAGGGCAGCGCCGGGTGGTGCTTCTTCCCCTTGCGAGCCGCGGGCAGCGCCGCGCCGATGCCTTCGGCCACGTTGAACTCGATGTGCTCGCGGGCCATGCCCCACGCCAGTGCCCCGCGGATCCACCCGTGCAGCTTCGACCCCATGGCGCGCTTCTCCGCCATCAGCGGGGCGAGGATGGCGATCACGTCGGCGCGACGGATCTGGTCGAGGCGCCGGTCCAGGATCGAGCCGCAGTACCGCGCCAGAGCACGCCGCCGATCCTCCGGCCCTTGTCCTTTCCAGGTCGCCGCGGCGTCGACCCGCTCGCACGCCGTCCGGAAGGTCGGGACCCTCGACCGCTGAAGGGCCGCCGTGGGGTCACCGCCGCGGCGCGCGAACTGACGGTTGGAGAAGGCGGCGGCGCGCGCCTCGGCGAGGCCGACGTACGGATACCCGCCGAGCCCGAGGTCGCGGCGCTTGCCGTCGACGGTCAACCGCTGCACCCAGTGGCGGCTGTGGCCGCCGGGCTCGACGACGAGGTAGAGGGTACCGCCGTCGCCGTGGCGGCCCGGCCGCAGGGTCGAGATTTGCTTGACTCGGAGCCGTCCTGCCATGGAATTTGGGCTGTGGTTACGTCCCACAATTATACCACGCCAGGGGCTGGAACTGGCTGATCTCGCTCGGCGGCGGCTGGACGAATTTTGCAGAATAGCCCCGAAAAATTGGGACATCCTGGCTGTCTGCGGACTGCTACGGAACCTAATCATCTTCTGGCAGGGCGAAAACGTAGAGCGCGTTTCCGCCCTCCGGCTGATAGACCTCCGGACTGAGCTTGGCGGTCAGACTGCGGAAGACGCCGCCCAGGGCCGCCGGCACGGCGATGTACTGCCGCCCGCCCGCCTCGTAGGTGATCGGATACCCGTGCGCCGACGCCGCCAGACGCGTCTCCCAGAGCACCTCGCCCGTCTCGATGTCGAACGCGCGGTAGTAGCGGGCGCCGTCACCGGCGAAGACCAGTCCCCCCGCCGTGGTCAGCGCGGACGTCAGGAACGGCGTGCGCTGCTCGTGGCTCCAGAGCTCCTCCAGCGTCCGGACGTCGTAGGCGGCCAGCTTCCCGACGTTGCCGTCGCTGCCCGGCATCTCGAGCAGCTCGTAGCGGCCGGCCGTCCCGCCGCCTCCCTCGATGAACTCCACCTCGCGCCCGGTCAG
>WTGR01000141.1 GCA_011523485.1 Acidobacteriota bacterium | reverse complement strand
TAGATCGGCGTCTGCGGCTCCAGGTACGGCACGCCCTTCAGGCGCGCGAAGTCGAGCAGGATGCCGCGGGTGACGATGCCCTGCTTCAGGTTCTGGATGCCGAGCTTGCCGCAGCCCTCCTCCAGCGAGCTCGCCGACGGCGGGATGTCGTTGTACATCCGGTCGTTCCACAGGAAGTGGCAGAGCGAGTCGATGTGGCTGACGCCGTAGCCGTGGTACCGGAACTCGTACGTATCGCTCCGCAACGACGCGCCCATCGTGTGGTTGAACGCGGCGTCGGGGTTGTCCACCGCCTCGTCCGGCATCGGATTGTGCGCCAGCGACACGGTGATGCCCCGCTGCACGAGCGCCGCCGCTTCGCGCGTCTTCTCGGGCGTGATCAGGTTCATCGTGCCGAGCTCGTCGTCGGCGCCCCAGCGGCCCCAGTTGTTCAGCTCCTGGAACATCGCGTCGAACTCCTCGACGTTGCGCGGGTTGCGTGGTTCCTGGGTCTCCACGGTGACGGCGGCGGCGAACGCGGCCGCGGCGACGAGTGCGACGAGCCTGAGGAATGCCGTGCTGGATCTGCGAGTCATCTGCGTGCTCCCCCCCGATACGCGTGCCTGATGATGTGTCGACGCAGAGCATTATGTTCCAACAGCTCGTGACGGGAGCTCCGAGACGCGGGGATGGGGTCGAACACGGAGCCGGCGACGGGTTTGGCGGCGCGTCCCGAAACGCCTCGCAGGCTCGGAGTCTTTGCCCATCCCCCCACTCCATGACCTTGCGCCTCGGAACTCCGCATCGCTGCGTTCTGCGGCGCGAGCTTCTAGAATCCACGGCGTGTCCGGGTCCGCGCACGTCGTTTCGGGTGAGCCGCCGAAGGAGAACGGCATCCGCGCGCGCCGGGAGCGGGCCGCGGCGGGCATCCGCGCGACAGGCGAATGGTTGCGGCGGCTGGGCGCCGCCATGGCTGGTGCGCCCCCGGACGGGCGGCTGACCGTCGCGGTCGACATCCGCGCTTTCTGGGAACCGCTGACCGGCGTCGGCTGGTACCTGTACGAGCTCCTCCGGCACCTGGCCGCCGCCGAGGGGTTGCGCCTGCGGCTCTACGGACCGACGCTGTTTCCCAACCCGGACGCGCCGGGTCCGGTCGTGGACCCGCCCCGCGGCCCGGCCATCGAGATGGTGATGGGGCTGGCGCCGCCCGGCAGGTGGGGTCGGCGGCGCAGCGTGCTGCGCGCCCTGCGGCTGATGGAGCCGTTGATCTTCGCCCTGCAGCGCAACGCCGTGCTCTTCGCGCCGAACTTCATATTGCCGCGGGCGTTTCGGCTGGCCCGCGGAGCGACCGTGGCGACGGTCCACGACCTCGCGTTCCGCCGGCTGCCGGGGACGGTTCGCGAAGAGACGCGCGCCGCCCTCGACGCACGGTTCCATCGCACGCTGGCCCGCGCGAGCGCCGTGATCACGGTGTCGCGCACGGTTCGCGACGAGCTCCTCGCGACCGAGGCGATCGGGGCGGCGCGGGTCACCGCGATTCACCACGGTCCGGGGCACCTGTCGACGCGGAAGGGCGCGGCGCCGCCTCCCGGAACCCCCGCGCGCTACATGCTGCACGTCGGCACCATCGAGCCGCGCAAGAACATCGAGCTGCTGCTCGCCGTGTGGGAGTCGTGGGTGGCCGAGGACCCGGCGGCCCCGGCGCTCCTGCTGTGCGGCCGGCGCGGCTGGAAGAGCGATGCGCTGCACGCGGTGTTCGACCGCGCCGCCGCGGCCGGGTGGCTGCATCATCCCGGCTACGTCGACGACGACGCGTTGGCCGCGCTCTACCGCGGAGCGCTCGCCGTCGTCTGTCCCTCGCTGTACGAGGGCTTCGGCCTGCCGCTGGTCGAGGGAATGGCGGCCGGCACGCCGGTCGTGGCGAGCGACATTCCGGTGTTCCGGGAGGTCGCCGGCGAGGCGGCCGTGTTCGCGCCGGTGAACGATCCCGCGGCCTGGAAGCGGGCGCTGGTCGGGCTCGCGCACGACGAGATCCTGCGCGGGCGTCTGGCCGAGCTGGGACGAGAACGGGCCGGGGCGTTCGACTGGTCGGCGGCGGCGGCGCGGACCGCCGAGGTCCTGCGGCGGGCGGCGCGGGACGGGTGAGGGGTGGCGGCAGGAGCCGGCCGCAACGCCGCCCCTGTAGTATTGGCGGCGATGGACCCTGGTTCGATCGCGGGGCGGCGCGTCGCGAGGGTGGAGTCGTCGACGAGACGGACGTCGATCCCGGCGATCGCCGCGGGCCTGCTGCTGGCCTGCGGGCCGGGCAATCCTCCCGAAGACTACGTCCCGTTGCCGATCGCTTCGGTGGCCCCGGCGCTGCTCGACGACGTGGAGCAGACGCGGCGCCATCTCAATGCGTTCCCGATCGAGGAATACGAGCAGCACGAGGTCGCGGGCGTCGGGCGCTTCTTCATCGACGATCCGTCCGACATGATCAAGCAGGTCATCGTGGCCGGCTACGCGTGGGAGCGGCACCAGGCGGAGCTGTTCGAGGAGCACGTCGAGCCGGGCTCCGTGGCGGTCGAGGTCGGGGCGCACATCGGCAGCCACACCGTGTCGATCGCCCGCCTGGTCGGGCCCTGGGGCCGGGTCTACGCGTTCGAGCCGCAGCGGAAGATCTACCGCGAGCTGTACCACAACCTCGCCCTGAACGGTCTGAACAACGTCGTGCCGCTGCGCTATGCGATCGGCGCGGGAGAGACGCGCGTCATCGAGATGAACCCCGCCACGCAGGGCAACGAGGGCGGCACCGGCGTCGGCGCCGGTGGCGACCGGGCGGAGCTGCGCAGCCTCGACAGCTTCGGCTTCGAGCGCGTGTCGCTGCTGAAGATCGACGTGGAGCACTACGAGAACGAGGTGCTCGCAGGAGCCGTCGAGACCATCCGCCGCAACCGGCCGGCGATCCTGATCGAGATCATGGGCGGCGAGGATTACGCGACGGCGCCGCCCGCCGTGCGGGAGCGGATCCACGCTACCTGGGACCGGTTGGAGACGCTCGGCTACACCGTCGAACCGGTGGTCGGGCACGACTACATCGCGTTGCCGAACATCGAACAAGGAGGACACCCGTGAAGCTGAATCACCTGATCGCGACCGCGTGCGTCGCCGTGCTCGCCGCCGTCGTCGGCATCGCCGCGGCCGGCGCCGGCGCCCCGT
>WTGR01000604.1 GCA_011523485.1 Acidobacteriota bacterium | reverse complement strand
GGAAGTCGCTGTTCAAGATGGGCAAGCACGGCATCCTGTGGGAGCTCGACCGGGCGACCGGCGCGTTCGTGGCCGCGCACGACCTCGGCTACCAGAACGTCCTGGACGTCGACCCGCGGAGCGGCGAGGTGACCTACCGGCCCGAGATGATCCCGGTCGCCGACGTCGAGCTCGACTTCTGTCCCGACTTCGGCGGCGTCCGCAACTGGCGCGCGAGCGCCTACCACCCGGAGACGCAGGCCCTGTACATCCCCATCCACCCGACCTGCGTGACGGGCATGTTCACCGAGCTGGAGCAGGTCGAGGGGAACGACTACTACGCCGACCGCGGCTGGTTCTCGCGGGGAAGCAGGGTGCATCCGGACAGCGGGGAGCATGCCGGACACCTCATCGCGATGGACATCGACAGCGGCGAGATCCTCTGGCGCCACTCGACGGCCACGCGTCCGGGCGCGGCGGCCCTGACCACCGCGGGCGGGCTGGTGGTGAGCGCCGACACGGACCGCAACCTGTTCATCCACGACGTCGAGACCGGCGACGTGCTGTTCAGGACGCGCCTGCCCGGCTCGGTGCAGGGCTTCCCGATCACCTACGCGGTCGACGGCCGGCAGTACCTCGCGGCGCCGGTCGGAGGCGGCCGCTCCAATGCGGTCTACGTGTTCGCGCTCCCGGAACGTGCCGTCGCCGCGCGGTGAGGTCGAAGAGGCCGGGCAGTTGACAGGACGAAGCTCCGTTGTGGACAAGTAGCTGCAAGCCGGCACTATCGTCACCAGGCTGGCGGAACGGCTAAAGGAGAAGACATGCGCGGGAGAATCATCGCCGGGTTGTCGGTCGTCGCACTGGTCATCACGGTCGGCGGGTCGGCAGGCCTCTGGTACGGCCCGGCAGCGCTCGCGACCGGGGAGCAGGACGCCGGCGTGCCGCAGTTCGAGGTCGATCCGTCGTGGCCCAGCATCCCGAACGACTGGGTGCTGGGGCAGACGTCGTCGGTGACCGTGGGCCCGGACGACACGGTCTGGGTGCTGCACCGGCCCCGCACAGTGGCCGAGGAACAGGGGACCGCGGCGCCGCCGGTCCTGGCGTTCGAGCAGGATGGTACGTTCGTGCGCGCTTGGGGCGGCCCGGCCGACGGGTACGACTGGCCGGCGAACGAGCACGGCATCCACGTGGATCCGGACGGCAACGTCTGGATCGGCGGCAACAGCGCGGGACCGGAGTCGGATGACATGCTGCTGAAGTTCACGCCCGAGGGCGAGCTGCTGCTGCAGATCGGCGGGCGCGCACGCAGTTCCGGCAACGACGACACGGTGAACCCCATGCGGCCGGCCGAGTCGTACGTGCACGCTGAAACCAACGAGGTCTTCGTGGCCGACGGTTACGGCAACCGGCGCGTCATCGTGTTCGATGCAGATACCGGCGAGTACAAGCGGATGTGGGGCGCCTTCGCCAATACCCCGCTCGATCCTTCCGAGGCGAGCGGCGAGCCGGACGATCGCGGGGGTCCGCCGCAATTCGGCATCGTGCACGGCATCGAGGTCTCGGCCGACGGGCTGGTCTACGTGGCCGACCGCGGCAACAGCCGCGTGCAGGTCTTCGACCTCGACGGCGCCTACAGGACGCAGGGCTTCGTCAACCGCGGCGACGAGAGCTCGTCGACGGTGGCCGGCTTGGCGTTCTCGCCCGACGCGGAGCAGCGGTTCATGTACTCGGCCGACCAGGGCAACTCGCACATCCACGTGATCGACCGCGCGACGCTGGAGGTGCTCGACACGTTCGGCGGCAACGGCGCCGCACCCGGCGAGTTCCAGGCGCTGCACCACCTTGACAGCGACAGCGACGGGAACCTCTACACGGCCGAGGCGCAGCGCGGCCGGCGGGTGCAGAAGTTCACCTTCACCGGCATGGCGTCGACGCGATGAGGCTGGCACGCTGGGCGACGTGGGGCGTGGCGGCGGGCGGCGCCGCCGTCGTCGCCGCGCCGCTCGGATACCGCATCGGCATCGCGCCGCTCGGGCCGGCGTTCCTGTTGCTGGCCGTCGGCCTGCTCGTCATCGCCGTCAGTGCGGGAGTGCTCGGCGCGCGGATGGCGCGCGGGAGGGGCCGGCCGGATCGCGCGGCCCTTGCGGCCCTGGTGGTGGCGGTCGCGGTTGGCGCCGTCCCCTTGAGCGCGTTCGTTCGGGGCTGGGGCGCGCCGCCCATCCACGACGTCACGACGGATACCGATGATCCGCCGACGTTCGTCGCGGCGGTCTCGCTGAATGCGCCGGGGCGCACCGACTACGAAGGTCCGCGGCTCGCCGAACGGCAGCGCGCCGCCTATCCCGACCTGCGACCCGCGGTTCTGGCGGTCGAGCCGACCGCCGCGTTCCGGCGGACTCTCGCCGCGGTGCGGCGGATGGGTTGGGAGCTGCTGGCGGCCGATCCCGATGCCTTCCGAATCGAGGCGACGGACCGGTCGTTCTGGTTCGGGTTCGAAGACGACGTCGCGATCCGGATCACGCGATCCGGCGGCGGCAGCCGCGTCGACGTCCGCTCGCTCTCGCGCGTCGGCGTCGCGGACCTCGGCGCAAATGCCCGCCGCGTGCGGGAGTTCGTGGCCGTGCTGAACGAAGGATAGGACGACCACGGTCGCCGACACCGGCAGCCGGTGGTGGATCCCGGTACCGTGCCGGGGGGCGGCGAGGGTCTTCGGTTTCGGTATGGACCGCGTGACGAAGCGCGACGAGGCAGCGCGTCGCGTGCCGACGAGATCGATGGCGTGGGGCTGCCCGGCATGCGCCGGACGGCCCCACGCCCATTCTCGACCGGACTCAGTTCCCTGCGAGCTCGTCGACGATCACCTGGACGCTGTTCGTCAGGCCGGCCGGGGCTGGGGCCCGGTAACCCTCGTAGCCCTCCGGCATCGTCCAGCCGGCCACGATCTCGTCGACACTGTGGCCCGCGGCGTGCCCTGCCCGCACCGCGGCCAGGAAGTCGCGGTTGAACGCCGCGTATTCGTGGAGGTCGCCCCACGTCATCTGGGTGCTGTGCCCGGTGATGATCGTGTCGACGCCCGGGATGTTGTCGTGCGCCTTCTGCAGGCTGTCCGGAATGTCGACGCCGCTGCCGCCGTTGTTGGCGTCGAGGAAGGGCAGGTTCTTGCCCGGGAAGATGTCGCCGGAGTGCAGCGTCCCGTGC
>WTGR01000011.1 GCA_011523485.1 Acidobacteriota bacterium | reverse complement strand
CCGGAGCCCGCCCGTTCCTGACGCGCCGCGAGATGCTGCGGCAGACCTCCACCGGCTTCGGCTGGCTCGCCCTGTCGGCGCTGATGGCCGACCAGGCCTACGCCGGGCTGGCGCAGGGGGGCGGCGCGGCCGGCGCCACCGGTGCGACCGCGGCAGGCCCGCTCGCCGCCAAGGCGCCCGACTTCGCGCCCCAGGTCAAGAACGTCATCTTCTGCTTCATGTCGGGGGGGATGTCGCACGTCGACTCGTTCGACCCGAAGCCGCGGCTGGCGGCCGAGGCGGGCGAGCCGATGCCGTTCCAGACCGAGCGGACGATGTTCAACCAGGACGGCAACATCTGGCCCAGCCCGTGGGAGTTCACCCGCTACGGCCAGAGCGGCATCCCCGTCAGCGCGCTCTTCCCGCACACCGGCGGCGTCGCCGACGAGCTGACCGTCATCCGCTCGATGACCGCGCCGTTCATGGAGCACGCCCAGGCGAACTTCTACTTCCACTGCGGCATGCCGTTCACCGGCTTCCCGAGCATGGGGGCGTGGGTCACCTACGGCCTCGGGACCGAGAACCAGAACCTGCCCGGCTTCGTCGTCCTCGGCAGCGGCGGCATTCCGCTCGGCGGCATCAACGTGTTCGGCAACGGTTTCCTGCCCGCCGTGCACCAGGGCTCGCTGATCTATCCGGAGCACGCCGAGCCGCTGCACAACGTCAATCCCAGCGAGACCGACGCCCGCCAGCGCGCCCGGCTGTCGCTCATCGACGACCTCGACCGGCAGTTCCTCCAGCGCACCGACCAGGAGACGCGCGTGGAAGCGGCGATCGACAACTACGAGATCGCCTACCGGATGCAGACCGCGGTCCCCGAGCTGACCGACCTGCGCGGCGAGACCGAGGCGACCAGGAGGCTCTACGGCCTGGATTCGCCCAACGCCTCCACCGCCGCCTACGGGCGGCAGTGCCTGGTGGCGCGGCGCCTCGTCGAGCGCGGCGTGCGCTTCGTCGAGCTCACCATGGTCGGCACCGACGGCATGGGCCAGGCCGCCAACCCCTGGGACCAGCACACCAAGCTGATGGAGGGCCACGCCGCCAACGCGCTGACCGTCGACCAGCCGGTCGCCGCCCTCGTCAAGGACCTGAAGGCACGCGGCCTGCTCGACGAGACCCTCGTCATCTTCTCCCCCGAGTTCGGCCGGACCCCGTTCGTGCAGGGCACCAACGGCCGCGACCACAACCCCTACGGCTTCAGCCTCTGGATGGCCGGCGGCGGCCTCAAGAAGGGCTTCATCTACGGGCAGACCGACGAGTACGGCTACCGCGTGGTCGAGAACTCGCACACCGTCCGCGACCTGCACGCCACCGTGCTGCACTTGCTCGGCCTCGACTACCAGGGCCTCACCTACCGCTTCGGCGGCCGCGACTTCCGGCTGGCGGACGTCGACGGGCACCCGATGCGGGGGATTCTGGCGTAGAAGTGCGCGCCGCGGGCAGACGTCGAATGGCTGGAGGTAGGGTCCGGGTGCTGGTCGCTGAAGGGAAACGCTACGGCACCGCAAGGATGCGACGGTGCCTCCGGCTCCCCCGGCGGCACAACTCGCGCGCTCCCCTCTGCCAGTCCCATTTCTTCAGACCTGCACGGCGTGTGGTATCCTGTTGATGTTGAGAAGGGCCGCCCCAGTAAGCCAGACCGCAGAAGTATACACACATGCTGTGCTCCTCGAAAAGACGAAGTCGCTCGCGTGTGGTGGATGTTCGCGAGTTCCCGCTTGGCGGCGGCGGTCGAGTGGTGGCTCAACCAACAATTCCGCTCGCCTGCAAGTCCGTGCGCAAGAATCCAACATGCGGTCGCCAACAAGACGACCCCACGAGATTAGGGTGAACTACTGGTGTTCTATCGATACCTCTGCATAAGGTCCAGGCAGACTGCTAGAGACAAGTGGCTTGCACAGTTCGCGGCTCCAGCTCCCGACATTGACGCGTGGGCCGGCGTGCCGCAAAAGAAGCGATTCGAAGTTGACGGTGACACAGTTGGGGAAACCGTCGGTTTTCAGCGCGAGGAGAGCCCGCAGCGCATCAAGAGCCTGCGTGATTTCTATAGGAACTCCGAGAACATTATTCAGAATCCAATCCTGTGCTCGCTTCGGGACGCCACCGAGGCCTCCGTAGAATTCACGCCATTCGCCGAAACGTCGCCTGGCGACGCTGTACAGTTGGGCGAACTGGTGATCGAGGCGCCTGACTTTTCGACGTTCTCTATCGAGAAGTGTATTCAGCTTGTCCGCGAATACATCGAGCATCGCGTCCCGGACCTCAAGGACCGCGAGCCCGACCCAGTACTTGTGCGTGACCTTAAGGCACGTGCTGCGAATAGTGGGTACGTGCCAGAGGCGGACTCATCTGAGCATTCGGAGAATGAGGAAAACGATACCACGACTAGCACCGACGCCATGGATAACGGCGACCCCACCGGTGTTCTCTTTGAGGAGTCTCACATTGTCGACTTTTGGCAGGACGTTGCCGCCCGTCACGAGCTGGTAAAGCAGTTGGATCGTCCTATCGACACGGACAACTTCCTTGGCTTCGCGAAGGACGCCCTTCTTTCCTACCTGCGACCGGTTGTGCTGGTGGACGGACAACACCGTCTTCAGGGTGCGCTGGCTGCGGCGCGGGAACGGCTTAACGATTCAGAGGTCCAGTCCGAAATCGAGAATCAAATCGCCGACGGCAAGACTTCAAGAGACATTGAAGCCGAGATTACTCTTCGTGAGGCGCGCTGGCTGCCGGTTTCCCTGTTGATGTCCACTGACCCGGAGGAGCAAGTTTTCCAGTTTGTGGTAGTCAACCAGAAAGCGATGCCTATTGGCCGAGCGCTGCTGGGCACGATAGTGTCTACAACCCTTTCGAATGACGAGATGGGGAAGGTCGCTATTCGTCTAAAGGACGCGGGCATCCAAGTCGAGGAATCTCAGGCGATAACCTATCTCGCACGACATCCCGAGAGCCCCTTCCACAATAGGGTAGAGCGTGGCATGGCCGGAGACGCGAGGAATGTTCTGCAATGGAATGTGTTTGCTTCTCTCGTGAGCATATTTAGGCACCTAAAGGGTGGAAAACTCTTTGGTCAACGCAATGACTATGGCTTCTCGCCAAAATAAATTAGTGATTTATAAGGATTGGTGTTATCCTCG
>WTGR01000601.1 GCA_011523485.1 Acidobacteriota bacterium | reverse complement strand
AGCACGATCTCGAGCGTCCGGCCGCCGACGTTGTCGAAGTAGACGTTGACGCCGTCGGGGCACAGCTCCGTCAGGCGCGGGTCGATGTCCTCGGACTTGTAGTCGATGGCGGCATCGAGCCCGAGTTCCTCCGTGAGCCAACGGCGTTTCTCCGGCCCGCCGGCGATCCCGATGACGCGGCACCGCTGGATCCTGGCGATCTGCGCGGCGATCGAGCCGGTCGCGCCGGCTGCGCCGGAAACGAGCACCGTTTCCCCCTCTCGCGGTCTGGCGACGTCGAGCATGCCGAAATAGGCGGTCATCCCGCTGTTGCCAAGCACGCCGAGATACCGTGGGAGCGGGTGCACCCTCTTGAAACGGGAGACCGGCACCCGGGCGGTCCCGTCGCTCGAGCAGTAGTCCTGCCAGCCCAGGAGCCCCGTCACGAAGTCGCCCACGGCGTAGCCCGGATGGTGCGACTCGACCACCTGCCCGAGACCCTGGCTGCACATCACCGATCCGATGTGCAGGGGCGCGCTGTACTCGGGAGGGACCCGCATCTGGCCGCGCGTCACGAAGAAGGCGTCCAGGTAGAGGTCGAGCGCCTGAGAGAGATATTCCGGAGAGCGCGTGAGCCACCCGCGCAGGCCCGGATCGACGGACACGTAGAGGGTGCGGACCAGGAACTGGCCGTCGCCGATCGTCGGGCGCGGGACTTCGCGATACGAGAAGTCCGTCTCGGCCACCGCGCCCCGAGGCCGGGATGCGACGACCCATTGGCGATTGACTTCCGCCGGCACCACTGGTTTCCCCTTCAACCGTCGCAGAGGACGCGGTCGTCCATTGGCCACGTGGCCGTCCGCGCCGTCCGTCGCAGGCAGCGGCCGGTTGTCGCTCGGCGATTGTCGTCGACCCTGCTGCGATAATACGACGATTGTCTCACCCGCTCAGGGGCGCAGACGCGCCGTACCGTTCCTGCAGCAGGTCCGGTCGCTCCCGGTCGCCGGCTCCCGCTTGCGGCTGTGGTATGAAGTGAGGGTGGCCCGGCATCGTGCCCGGCCGTCGATGTCTCGCACGAAAGGACGAACGATTCATGGCGCGTCAGGTCACGCTCTTCACCGGCCAGTGGGCCGATCTTCCTCTCTCGGACCTCGCCGCGAAGGCGGCCGATTTCGGCTACGACGGCCTGGAGCTCGCCTGTTGGGGCGATCACCTGGACGTCGACCGCGCGGCGACCGACACCGATTACTGCGCCGAGCGGAAGGAGCTGCTGGCGGCCGAGAACCTCGGCTGCTGGGCGATCTCGCATCACCTGGCGGGGCAGCTCGTCTGCGATCCGAACGACGAGCGGTCGGACGCCTTCGCGCCGGACGACCTCGCCGGCGATCCGGAGGCGAAGCGGGCGTGGGCCGTCGAGACGATGAAGAACGCGGCGCGCGCCGCCCGCAACCTGGGCGTCCCGGTGGTGTGCGGTTTCACCGGATCGTCCATCTGGCACCTGCTGTACTCCTTCCCCCCGGTCAGCCCGCAGGCCGTCGAGGCGGGTTTCGAGCGCTTCGCGGCGCTGTGGCACCCGATCCTGGACGTGTTCGACGACAACGGGGTGCGCTTCGCCCTGGAGGTCCATCCGACCGAGATAGCCTTCGACATCGTCACCGCGGCGCGGGCGCTCGAGGCGATCGGGCGGCGCGACGCCTTCGGCTTCAACTTCGATCCGAGCCATCTGAAATGGCAGGGCGTCGATCCGGTGCGCTTCATCGAGGAGTTCCCGGACCGCATCTACCACGTCCACATGAAGGATGCCGCGGTCACGCTCGACGGCCGCAGCGGCATCCTCTCGTCGCACCTCGGGTTCGGGGAGCCGGGCCGCGGCTGGGATTTCCGCTCGGTGGGCCGGGGCGACGTCGACTTCGAGGCGATCATCCGCGCCCTGAACCGCATCGGCTATACCGGACCGCTGTCCGTCGAGTGGGAGGACTCGGGCATGGACCGCGAGCACGGCGCCCGCGAGTCGTGCGAGTTCGTCAAGGGCATCGACTTCGCGCCGTCGAGCCTGGCCTTCGACGCGGCGTTCGAGAGCTGATCATGGCGATTCTGGACCGGACGCTGAAGATGGGGATGGTCGGAGGCGGCCCGGGCGCCTTCATCGGCGACGTGCACCGGCGCGCGGCGCTGCTGGACGGCGGCGTGGAGCTGGTTGCCGGGGCGTTCGCTTCCGATCGCGAGCGATCGCGGGAGAAGGGGCGCGGGCTGCTCCTCGATCCGGCGCGGGTCTACGGTTCGCTGGACGAGATGATCGAGCGCGAGCGGAGGCTGCCGGCGGGGGAGCGGGTCGACTTCGTCTCCATCGTCACCCCGAACCACTTGCACTTCCCGATGGCGAGCGCGCTGCTCGAGGCAGGCATGCACGTCGTCTGCGACAAGCCGATGACGTTCGACGTGGCCGAGGCGCGGCGTCTCAAGCAGATCGTCAAGCGATCCGGCTGCGTGTTCGCGCTGACCCACAACTACACCGGCTACCCGATGGTGAAGCTGGCCCGCGACCTCGTGCGCCGGGGCGAGCTCGGGCCGGTGCGGAAGATCGTGGCGGAGTACCCGCAAGGCTGGCTCGCCACGCCGCTCGAGCGGACCGGCATGAAACAGGCCGACTGGCGCACCGACCCGGCGCGCAGCGGTGCGGCCGGCTGCATCGGCGACATCGGCACGCACGCCGAGAACCTGGCGGAGTACGTCACCGGCCTGCGCATCACGGAGCTGGCCGCCGACCTGACGACGTTCATCGACGGCCGGCGGCTCGACGACGACGGCAACGTCCTGGTGCGTTTCGAGGGCGGGGCGCGCGGCGTCCTGTTCGCCAGCCAGGTGTCGGTCGGCGAGGAGAACGGGCTCGCGCTGCGCGTCTATGGCGAGCGGCGCGGCCTCCGCTGGCGGCAGGAGACGCCCAACACGCTGCAGTTGACCTCGCTCGACGGGCCGGAGGAGACCTGGAGCCGCGGCAACGGCTACATCGGCGAGGTGAGCCCCGCCGCGGCGCGCGCGACCCGGCTGCCGGCCGGCCACCCGGAGGCGTTCTTCGAGGCGTTCGCCAGCATCTATGCCAACGCCTGCGACACCATCCGCGCCCGGATCCTGGACGAGGAGCCGGACCCGCTCGCGCTCGACTTCCCGACCGTCGACGACGGCCTGCGCGGCATGCTGTTCATCGAGACGG
>WTGR01000852.1 GCA_011523485.1 Acidobacteriota bacterium | reverse complement strand
GTCTACTTGGCCCGGGACACCTGGATCGACAAGGACGTCGCGATCAAGGTACCCCACCGGCAGAACCTGAACTTCGGCGAGCTCCTGCGGGAGCCGCGCCTTCTCGCGGCCCTCGACCATCCCAACATCATCTCGATCACGACGGCCGAGAAGCAGGACAACGTCTTCTTCATCGTGATGGAGTATGTCGCCGGCCAGACCCTCGAGGAGGTCATCGCCGGGAGCGGCGGACTCGACGCGGCGCACACCGTCTACTACGCCAGCCAGATCGGGCGCGCCATCGAGCACGCCCACGCGCAGGGGGTGATACACCGCGACCTGCGGCCGGCCAACATGCTCGTCTCCGAATCGGGCGTGCTGAAGGTCGCCGACTTCGGCACCTCGCGCTTTCTGGAGATCGCCGCGCACGGAACGACCGTGATCGGCAGCCCGCCCTACATGGCCCCCGAGCAGTTCGAGGGCAAGGCGGTGTTCGCGTCGGACATCTACTCGCTCGGGATCACCATGTACCAGATGCTGACCGCCGTTCTGCCGTACGAGTCCCCCGCACCGCGCGACCTCGACAAGCTGATGAGCGGCGCGCTGGTGCGGCCGCCGCGCCTGTGCAACCCGGAGGTGCCGAAGGCGCTCAACGACATCGTGATGAAGGCGCTCGCGCCGGAGCTGTCCATGCGCTACCAGCGGGCGACCGAACTGCTGCGCGACCTGGAGCACGGGTCCGCGCCGGCCGCCCGGCCGGCGGCGGCGCCGCCGGAACACCACGCCGAGGCCCCCCGCGCCCGCGGTCGCGTCACCCCTCGCCGCCGGCGCCGCGACAGCCCGTCGTCGAGCCGCTTCTGCTCGCGCTGCCACAAGCCGCTGCACGCGCGGGCGGACCGCTGCCCGTTCTGCGGAGAGATTTGGTAGTCCGTTCGCTTGCAAACCGCGCGCCGCCCTCTTAGACTGGGCAATTAGCCTGTTGGCCTCGGAAGACATCACGGAATTGCCATGAGCTTCGGCACCGGCCGTATCTGGATGAACGGCGAGTTGGTCGACTGGGCCGACGCGAAGATTCACATCGGCTCCCACGTCATCCACTACGGAAGCGGCGTCTTCGAGGGCGCACGCTGCTACGACACGCCCGACGGCGCCGCCGTGTTCCGCCTCGACGCACATGTCCGGCGGCTGTACGACTCGGCGAAGATCTACCGCATGGACTACAAGGAGCTCGAACCGGAAGAGTTCCACGAGGCGATTCTCGACACGATACGCGCGAACCGGTACAGCGCCTGCTATGTCCGTCCGCTGCTCTACCGGGGCTACGACACCTTGGGGGTCAACCCGTTCAGTTGCCCGGTGGAGGCCGCGATACTGGTCTGGGAATGGGGCGCCTACCTGGGGGACGACGCGCTCGAGCACGGCGTCGACGTCCAGGTCAGCTCCTGGGGCCGGGGGGCGCCCAACCGGTTCCCGTCCGTGGCCAAGTCGACCGCCAACTACGCCAACTCGCAGCTCATCAAGATGGAGGCGACCCTCAACGGGTACGCCGAAGGCATCGCCCTCGACCCGCGCGGCTTCGTGAGCGAAGGCAGCGGCCAGAACATCTTCGTGGTCCGCGACGGCCTCGTCACGACGCCCCCGTCCGCCGACTCGATCCTGCCGGGCATCACACGCGACGTCGTCATCACGCTGGCGGGCGATCTCGGGTTCGAGGTACGCGAGGAGACGCTGCCGCGCGAGGCCCTGTACATCGCCGACGAGGTCTTCTTCACGGGCACCGCGGCCGAGATCTCGCCCATCCGTTCGATCGACAAGATCGCGATCGGCAACGGCAAGCGCGGCCCGCTGACCGCGGCCATTCAGCGCCGTTTCTTCGACGTCATCAAGGGCCGCGTACCCGATACGCACGACTGGCTGAAGTTCGTCTACGGCGATCCCGTGACGGCGGCGCAAGGGGCCGAGGCCGCAGCCGGGGCCGGCTGACGGTACGAGCCCGGCGCGGCGGCCTGCAGTGCGCTTTGCCTTCCAATCCCTACACCGCGGGGTTGTCCCTGCTGGCCCGGCGCGAGCGGTGCACGGCACAAACGGTAGAGGGGTTGCGCCGGCGAGGTTTCGACAACGACGGTATAGAAGCCGCCATCGCCCGCCTGCAGCAGGAGGGCGCGCTGGACGACAGCCGTACCGCCCGCGTGCATGCCCGTCGGGCGGCCCGCGTAGCCCACCGCGGCCCACTTCGGGCCGAGCGGGAGATCACCGCACTCGGCATCGCACCCGCGGTGGCGCACGCCGCCGTGGCCGAGGTCTACGCCGAGCACGGTGTGCAAACGGTGCTCGAACGGGCGCTCGCACGGCGCCTGCCGGAGGGGGCGGCGGTCGAGGACCGCATCCACTTCGGCAAGCTGTACCGCTATCTGGTTCGCCAGGGCTTCGAGCCGCGCATGGTGACCGCGACGCTGCGCAACCGCGCCGCGGCGCCCGCACCGGCGGATGACGGGGAGCCCTCCTGAAGGAGGCATCGCCGCCGCGCCGCCGGCGGCGAGATGCCGTGTGACAAAATGACCCGGATGACTTCGGCCGAGATTCGACAGAGCTTTCTCGAGTATTTCCGCGAGCGCGGGCACCGCATCGTGGCCAGTTCCCCGCTCGTGCCCGGGGACGACCCCACGCTGCTGTTCACCAACGCGGGGATGAACCAGTTCAAGGACCTCTTCCTCGGCGCCGAGCGGCGGGAGTACCGGCGCGCCACGACGTCCCAGAAGTGCATGCGGGTCAGCGGGAAGCACAACGATCTCGAGAACGTCGGGCCTTCCCTTCGGCACCACACGTTCTTCGAGATGCTCGGCAACTTCTCGTTCGGCGACTACTTCAAGGCCGACGCCATCCCCTTCGCGTGGGAGCTGCTGACGGGCGTCTGGAACCTCCCCGCCGAGCGCCTCTACGCGACGGTCTTCAAGGGCGAGGACGGCGTCCCGCGGGACGACGAGGCGTACGCGATCTGGGAACGCCTCGTGCCGGCGTCGCGCATCGCCGAGCTGGGCGCGGCGGAGAACTTCTGGGCGATGGGCGAGACGGGGCCCTGCGGCCGTTGCTCTGAGATCCACTATCACCGCGGCGACCACCTGCCCTGCACGGCGGAGCGCTGCCTCGGCATCGACTGCGACTGCGACCGCTACGTCGAGATCTGGAACAACGTCTTCATGGAGTTCGAGCGGCG
>WTGR01000167.1 GCA_011523485.1 Acidobacteriota bacterium | reverse complement strand
CTCATCACCGCCCACGACATCATCTTCTTCTGGGTCGCGCGCATGATGATGCTCGGCCTCTGGTTCAAGCAGGACGTGCCGTTCCGCTCCGTGTACGTGACGTCGCTGGTCCGTGACGAGCACGGCCGGAAGATGAGCAAGTCGAAGGGCAACGTCGTCGATCCGCTCGAGGTGATGGGGGAGATCGGCGCCGACGCGTTCCGCTTCACGCTGGCCGCGCTGGCATCCCCCGGCATGGACATCTCCCTGTCGGAGGGGCGCCTGCGGGCCTATCGGCAGTTCATCAACAAGATCTGGAACGCCTCGCGGTTCGTCCTGATGCACGTGCCGGACACGCTTTCCGAGAGGCCGGCGCCGCCGCCCCCGGAGACGCTGGACGTGATTCACCGCTGGATGCTGCACCGGGTCAGCGACCTGGCGGGGGAGATCGACGACGCGCTCACCCGGTTCCGGTTCGACGTGGCCGCGGACCGCCTCTACCACGTCTTCTGGCACGAGTACGCCGACTGGTACATCGAGCTGGTCAAGCCCGAGCTGCAGGGGGGCGGGGCGGAGCGCGACCGCGCCGTGGCGGTTCTCCTGGAGGTCCACGACCGGCTCCTGCGCCTGCTGCATCCGTTCATCCCCTTCGTGACCGAGGAGGTGTGGCAGGTGCTGCCGCCGCGGGCGGGAGACGGGGCGGCCCCGCCGGAGAACGGCCGCACCATCACGCTGTCGGCGTTCCCGGCGCCGGTCGAGGCCTGGAAGGACGTCGACGCCGTCGCGACGATGGGGTTGCTGCAGGACGTGGTGACGGCGGTGCGGACGGTGCGTTCCGAGTGGGGAGTGCCGCCGGCGCGGAAGATCGACGTGCTGGTCCACGGCGCGGACGCGGCGACGGCGGCGACCTTGCGCCGGCATGCGGGCCACGTGACCCGACTTGCCGGTCTGGCCCGCCTCGACGTGGCGGCAGAGGCGCCGCGGGCCGAGCCGGACACGGTGCGCCGGGTAGTGCGCGGCTTCGAGGTGCACGTGCCGCTGGCGGGAATCGTGGACCGGAGGAAGGAGGCCGATCGCGTGGCCCGCGAGCTGGCGAGGCTGACGAAGCAGCGCGGCGGCCTGCAGGCGCGGTTGGCGAACCCGGCGTTCCTCGAGCGCGCGGACCCGGACATCGTGCGCGACACCCGCGACCAGGAGGCGGAGGTGGGCCGGCGGCAGGAGAAGCTGGAGCGGATCCTCGCGGAGCTCGGGTCATGACCGGCGCGGCCTTCGCGCCGCTCGACCCGGCCGACTACCGCGACGTCGTGCGCCGCGCCCTCGATGAGGATCTCGACGGCGGCGACGTTACCTCCGATGCGACGACGACGCCCGGCCAGCGCGGCCGCGGCGAGATCCGCGCCAGGCAGCCGTGCCTGCTGGCGGGAATCGACGTGGCGGCCGAGGTGTTTCGCCAGCGGGATCCGGAGGCCGTCATGCGCTGGCGCCGGCGGGACGGCGAGTCGTGCGCCGCCGGCGAGGTGATCGCCACCGTCGAGGGACTCGCCGCGGCGTTGCTGAGCGCCGAGCGGACCGCCCTGAACTTCCTGCAGCGCCTGTCCGGGATTGCCACCGTCGCGCGGCGCTACGTTGCGGCCGCGGACGGCCGGACCACGATTCTCGATACCCGCAAGACGACCCCGACGCTGCGCGCACTCGAGAAATACGCCGTGCGAGCCGGCGGCGCGACCAATCACCGTTACGGGCTCGGCGACGGCCTCCTGATCAAGGACAACCACGTGCGGCTCGCCGGGTCCATCAGCGAGGCGGTGCGTCGTGCGCGGGCCGCCGGACGCGGGCTGCCGGTCGAGGTCGAGGCGCAGAGTCTGGCGGAGGTCGACGAGGCGCTCGACGCGGGGGCCGACGTCGTGCTCATCGACAACCTGTCGGACGCACGGACCGGCGCGGCGATCGCGCGCTGCCGGGGGCGCGCCCGCACGGAGGTCTCCGGCGGGGTGACCCTCGGGCGGCTTCCCGCGCTGGCTGCCCTGGCCCCGACGTACGTGTCGGTCGGGGCGTTGACCCATTCGGCGCCCGCGGTCGACATCAGCTTCGAGATGGCGCCCGGGCCATGAACACGATCCCTGCCGCGTTGCCGCCGGATCTCGCCGCGGCGCTGGCCGCCCGACCGGAGCTCGGTGCGGCTGCCGTACGGTACTTTCGGGAGCTGGCGTCGACCAACGACACCGCGGCGGCTTTGGCCGCGGCCGGCGCCGCGGACGGGACCGTGGTGCTGGCCGACCGCCAGACCGCCGGCCGCGGCCGGCGCGGCCGGGCCTGGGACTCCCCTCCCGCGGCCGGGCTGTACCTGTCGGTCGTCCTGCGGGGACGCCAGTCGCCGGTGATCACGCTGCTGGCGGGCGTAGCGGTGGCCGAGGCGGTGCAGGGGACAGCCGGCGTAGCCGTCGATCTGAAATGGCCGAACGACGTCGTGGCGCCGCCGGCGGGCGGACGGTCGGCGTTCCCGGGGCCGAAGGTCGCCGGGATTCTGACCGAGGTGGTGCCGGCCGAAAGCGAACGGGACGCTGCCACGGTGATCGGGATCGGCGTCAACGTGCGGACCCGCGCCTTTCCCGCGGCGCTGGCCGGCCGTGCGGCGGCGCTCGAGTCGCTGGCGGGGCGGCGCGTGGCCGGTTTCGCGTTGTGCGCCGACCTGCTGGTGCGATTGGCCAGTTGGCGCCGGCGGCTGGCGGCGGAGGGAGACGCATTCGTCGTCGCGCGCTGGCGGGCGCTGGCGCCGAGCAGCCGGGGTGCGCCGGTGTCGTGGGACGCGGGTGGAACGTGCCGGCGCGGGGTGACCGCCGGCGTCGACGACGGCGGGGCGCTGCTGGTGTCGTGCGGCGGGCGCACCGAGCGCATAGTGGGCGGAGAAGTGCGATGGGAGTGACGAGGGGCCGGATGGCCGAGGTCGGATCGGATGCTGCTCGCGATTGACGTCGGCAACACCAACGTCGTTCTCGGGCTCTTCGCCGGAGCGGCCCTGGAGCGCCGCTGGCGGCTCGCTACCCTGCCCGACCGCACCGCGGACGAGCTCTGGGTGCTGGTCAGCCGGCTGCTCGCCGAGCACCAGGTCGATCCCGCGCGGATCGACGGCGTCGTGATGTCCTCCGTGGTGCCGGCCCTGACGCGGGCCGTCTCGGACATGATCGGGCGTGGACTCGGACGGGACGTGCTGCGGGTCGACGCCGGCAACGCGGGTCTGCCGGTCGGCTACGAGAACCCGGCGGAGGTGGGCGCCGACCGCCTCGTCAACGGGGTCGCGGCGGTGCGGCTGTACGGGGATGCGGGCCGTCCGATCGTGGTCGTCGACTTCGGGACGGCGACCACGTTCGACGTGATCTCGGCCGGCGGCGAGTACCGCGGCGGCGTGATCTGCCCGGGCATCGAGATCTCGGCCGACGCGCTCTATCACCGGGCCGCGCAGTTGCCGCGGGTAGAGGTCCGGAAGCCGGCCGCGGTGATCGGGCGCAGCACCGTCGCTTCGATGCAGTCCGGGCTCTTCTATGGCTACGTGGCGATGGTCGAAGGCATCGTGCAGCGGCTCCGCGACGAGATCGAGGGCGGCGACGGGCTGTTGTGCATCGGCACGGGCGGGCTGGCCGGCGACATCGCGGCCGAGACGTCGCTGATCGACCACGTGCAGCCGGACCTCACGCTGGCCGGCCTGCGCTTCGTCTGGGAGCGTATCCGGGAGGGCGGCGTTGGTTGAGCGACGGCGGTCAGGACGCCGGACGTCCGGTCCGTGATGCGGGGCAGTCGAGTGGACCCGGGCGAGCTGTGCCGGGCGGTCGAGTCGTATCTCTGCCGCAAGAACGACGGTCATCTCATTCGCATCGTCGGTCCCGCCTTCGAGCTGGTGTGCGGCTGGGCGGCGGCGGGCATCCCGTTGCGCGTCGTAGAGCGCGCCATCGACCGGCGCCACGTGCGATATCACGCCCGGGGGCCGAAGCGGCATCCACTGCGCATCGAGTACTGCGAGGCCGACGTGCTCGACCTGTTCGACGAGTGGAAGCGCGCGGTGGGCCTGAGCACGGCGGCGGGCGCGGGGAACGAGCCGCCGGGCGAGCCGCGGCTCGACGCGGCCGGTACGGAGGGGCGGGCGGGAGGAGCGCGAAGACGCTCCCTCGCCGCGCATCTCGACGATCTCGACGCGCGTCTGTCCGTCTGGGATGCGCCGCCGGGCGCGCCGGCCCTCGAGAGTCTCTTGAAGGATGCCCGAGCGGCCGTCGAAGCCGCGCGTTCCGGCGGCAGGACGCTGCGGGGCGAGGCCCGCCGGCGGACGCTCGATCGGCTGGCCGAGCTGGACCGGCGCCTGCCGGCTGCCGCGCGCGCCGACGCCGGCGAGGACGTGTTGCGCGAGCTCCGGGAGGAGGCGCAACGTTCGCTGGAGACGTTTCGAAGCCGGATGGCCGCCGCAGCGTTCGCGAGCGCGCTCGACGCCGCCACCGACCGGCTGCTCGCCGAGCGCTTCAAGCTTCCGCGCCTGGCGTTCGACTGAGCGCCCCGCCGGGCGGGCGGCCCCCGGGGACGGGATCTACATCCGCGGCGGGACCTCGCAGCCCATCAACGCGAGCGCCCGCGTCAACTGGAGCCGGCAGTAGAGGACCGCCCCGGCGCGCCACAGCCTCGTGGGCCCGTCCTCTTCGTTCACCACCGGACAGCGGTGGTAGAACGTGTTGAACGTCTGCGCGAGGCCGAACGCGTACTTGGCGAGTACGGACAGCTCGATCGCGCGGATCGACTGATCCGCGACCTCGTCGAGCCTCGCCGCCTCGAGCAGCAGGGCCCAGGTGGCGGTTCCGTCGCCGGCGCCCGCCAGGGGGCCGGCCGGCAGCGACGCGAGCGCCGCCGTCAGCGTCTCGTCGTTCAGGCCCTCCCGCTCGTACAGCTTGCGCAGGATGTTCGCCGCCCGCACCGCGGCGTACTGCACGTAGGGGCCGCTCTCGCCCTCGAAGCTCAGCGCCTCGTCGATGTCGAACGCGATGAGCTTTCCGCGGGAGTACTTGATCATGAAGTAGCGGATGGCGGCAGTGGCGATGGCCGTCGCGATTCGCGTGGCCTCGGCGCCGTCCGCCGGCAGATCGGCATGGCGCGCGACCACCTCCCCCCGCGCGGCCTCGGTGAGCCGATCGAGGAGGTCGTCCGCCTTCACGCCGAGCCCCTTGCGCCCGGAGACCTCGACGAACGGCCGGTCCGCCTGCGAATCGACGGCATGGCCGAGGGCGCGCGCCGTCGTCGGCGACAGCGCCACCATCTCGTACGAGACATGCACGGAGCGCTCCGCCTCGGCGGCGCGGCCGACGGCGGTGAGGGCCTGCTTCAGTAGCTGCTGGAGGTAGGCCTGCCGCGTGTCGATGACGTTGTAGACGGCGTCGGCCCGGCCGAACGCCGCGCCGTCCGGCGCGGTCTCGCCGGCGCTCGACGTGGTCGACCAGAGCGGGCGGCCGGAGCGCTGCACGCCGTGCGGGCGATAGTGGAAGTCGCGCTCGAGCACCCCGAGCTTCCAGAACTGATAGGCGATGTCCTTGCCGACGTAGGTGACCGTCCCGTTCGAACGCACGATCACCTTGGCGCGCGACTTCGGCCCGCCTTCTGCGGCGCCGGGATCGTCTTCCGGCGGCGCGTTGCCGTCGAGCGGCATCACCCAGCAGCCGGCCTGGGGACCGGTGGTCTCGAGTCGCACCGCGCCCGTCTCCTTGAGCACGTCGAACGCGCGGGACCAGAAATGGAGGCGCAGGATGTCGCCCTCCCAGGTCAGCAGGTCGTACTCGACGTTCATCCGGTCCATGGTGGCCAGGTGGCAGCGGACTATGCGGTCGGCGACCAGGCGTCCGATCCGGGCCGTCGGATCGGTGTCGGTCTCGAGGTCGTGCAGGGCGCCGGCCCGGTGGGCGAGCCGGTCCGCATCCTCCTCGTACCAGGCGGTCACCCGCGCGTACAGATCCCAGCAGTAGTGGTCGAAGCGGGGCCGCTCGGCGAGCGCGGCCACCTCTTCGGGCGGCAGCCGCTCGAGTTGCTGGAGGCCGACGACCACGTCCGCCACCTGCACGCCGGTGTCGTCGATGTAGTTCTGCACCTCCACCGGAACGCCGAGAAACCGCAGCAGCCGGACCAGGGTGTCGCCGAGCGCGGCGTTGCGCAGGTGCCCGACGTGGGCCGCCTTGTTGGGATTGATCGCGGTGTGCTCGACGATGGCCTTGCGGATGCCCCGGCCGCCGCCCGTTGCGGAAGGCGGCGGCGCAAGCACGCGGCGGGCGAAGCGGGCGCGGTCGAGGAAGATGTTGACGTAGCCGTTCGGCGCCGGCTCGACCCGCTCCACGCCGTCGATCGCGCCGAGGGCGCCGACGATCTCGGCGGCGATGGCGCGCGGGGCCTTGCGCAGCACCCGTGCGAGCTCGAACGCCACGGTGACGCCCAGATCGCCCATCGCGCGATCCGGCGGGTACTGGATCGCGACGTCCGGCTGCCGGTCGGGGCCGAGCCCGTACAGTTCGAACAGCACGTCGCGCACGCGCGACCGCACGGCCGCGTGCATGCCGAGAATCATGGCGTGTGCTCCCGTGTGCGGACGAACGCCCGCCGCCGGCGCGCGGCCCGGGGCAGGACCTCACCGGCCATGGTAGGCGGCGATGGCCAGCGCGCGCGCATGGTCGGCCGGCGTGTTGACGTTGAAGAAGAGTGTGCCATCGGGATCGAACGGTGCGATGACGTCCGCGCCGATCTCGTGCCGCTGCAGCGCCTCCACCGCCGCGCTCGTCCGCAGCTTCCCGGCCGCGACCCGGCGCTCGATGAGCGAGGCGCACGTCGCCCGATAGCAGGCGCAGAGGGGCTGGTAACCGTCGTCGGTGCGCGGGATCGTAACCTCCGCCGCGCGGTCCGCGCGCCACAGGCGGTCGAGGAACGCCGTGCTCAGAAAGGGCATGTCGCCGGCCACCACCAGCGTCCGCGGCGAGCGCGAGCCGCGCAGGGCGGCGTGCACGCCGCCGAGCGGGCCGGCGCCGTCCAGCACGTCCGGGTGCACGGGCACGCCGAGCCCGCCGTAGGTTGCACGGTCGTTCGCCACGATGAATACCTGATCGACCACCGGCCGGAGCGCAGCCAGCAGGCGGTCGACGATGCGCCGGTCGCCAAGGGGAAGCAGCAGCTTGGGCCTGCCGCCGAACCGGCGCGCCCGGCCGCCGGCGAGGATGGCCGCCGTCGACATCGCCGACGGAAACCTTATCAGATTCGCAGCGAGAGGCGGCGCGGGCGCGGGTACGCGTTGACACTGTCCAGGGGCTCGGCTACCGTGAGAGTAGCGTCACGTCCAGGGACCGACATGTCGATCAGGCAGGCCCGTCGTCGGATTCGGTGCGTGTTCCGGTGGGGCGCCGCCGTCTGGATGCTGATGGCGATGGCGGCGGTCTGGCCGGGCGCGCAGGAGGAAGCGGACCGGCGTCCGGTCGTCTACGCCACCGAGGTCGAGGCGCTCATCCATCCCGTTTCCGCCGAGTACATCAGCCAGACGCTCGACGAGGCGGATCGCGCGGGCGCGGATCTGGTGGTCGTGATGCTGCGGACGCCGGGCGGGCTCGTCGATTCCACGCGCGAGATCAACACCCGGATCATCGAGGCGGAGACGCCGGTCGTCGTCTACGTCGGTCCGAGCGGCACCCGCGCCGCGTCGGCGGGCTTCCTGATCACCATCGCCGCCGACGTGGCGGTCATGGCGCCGGGCACGCACATAGGCGCCGCGCACCCGGTCTCCGGCACCGGCTCCGAGATGGACGAAACCGCGGCCGAGAAGGCGGCCTCGGACGTGGCGGCGTATGCGCGGTCGCTGGCGAGCCAGCGGCAACGCAACGTCGAGCTGGCCGAGAAGGCGGTCACCGAGAGCCTGTCGTTCACGGAGCGCGAAGCCCTCGAGGCGGAGCCGCCGCTGATCGACCTCATCGCCTCGGATCTCGACGACCTGCTCGCGCAGCTCGACGGCCGCGAGGTGCGCCGCTGGGACGGCAGCGTCGAGGTCGTGCGAACGGCGGACGCGGAGATCGAGACCGTCGCGATGAGTTGGCGGCAGAGGCTGTTGAGCGCCATCGCGCACCCGCAGATCGCGGTGCTGCTGTTCAGCCTGGGCAGCCTGGGACTGACCATCGAGCTCTGGAACCCCGGCGCCGCCGTGCCCGGCATCGTCGGCGCCGTCTGCCTGCTGCTCGCGTTCTTCGCGTTCCAGATTCTGCCCATCAACTACGTCGGCCTCCTGCTCATTCTGTTCGGGATGGTGCTGCTCGTGATCGAGATGTTCACGCCGACCTATGGCCTGCTGGCCGTCAGCGGCATCGTGAGCATGCTGTTCGGTGCCGTGATGCTGTTCGATTCCCCGGCCCCGGAGATGCAGCTCGGCTGGCCGTTCATCGTTTCCACGATGCTGGCGCTGGCGCTGGTCACCGGCGCGCTGGCCCGGTTGGGGATCAAGGCGCACCAGGTCCGCGCCGTCACCGGGGTGGACGGCATGGTCAACCGGGAAGGGCACGCGATCGACCCGATTCCGGCCGGCGGGCGGGGGAGGGTGTCGACGCGAGGTGAAATCTGGACGGCGGCCGCCGCGCCCGAGGCGGACATCGCCGGCGGCGACCCCGTGCAGGTGGTCGCGGTCCAGGGAATGGTGCTCACCGTACGGCGCGTGGGGCCCCCGTCAGAGGAAGGATCGGAGTCATGAACATCGGCCCGGAGTTCATCGTCCTGCTCGTCGTCCTGTTGTACCTGGCAAACTCCGTCAAGATCCTGAACGAGTACGAGCGGGCGGTGATATTCCGTCTCGGCAAGCTCTATCCCCGTCCGAAGGGGCCCGGCGTCATCCTGGTGTTCGCGCCGATCGACCGCATGGTCCGGGTCAGCCTGAGAACCATCGTCATGGACGTGCCTCCGCAGGACGTCATCACGAAGGACAACGTCTCGGTCAAGGTGAACGCCGTCGTCTACTTCCGCGTCATGGATCCGCAGCGGTCGGTGGTCGAGGTCGAGAACTTTCACTACGCGACGTCGCAGCTCGCCCAGACGACGCTGCGCAGCGTGCTCGGTCAGGTGGAGCTGGACGGCCTGCTGTCGGAGCGCGAGCAGCTCAATCAGCAGCTTCAGCAGATCCTGGATCTGCACACCGATCCCTGGGGCGTGAAGGTCTCGTCGGTCGAGGTCAAGCACGTCGACCTGCCGGTCGACATGCAGCGCGCGATGGCGGCGCAGGCGGAGGCCGAGCGCGAGAAGCGTGCTAAGATCATCCACGCCGACGGTGAGTTCATCGCTTCCGAGAAGCTGTCGCAGGCCGCCGAGGTCATCGGCAGGCAGCCGTTGGCGGCTGTCCTTCGCTACCTGCAGACCTTGACCGAGATCGCCGGAGAGAAGAACTCAACCATCGTCTTTCCGCTGCCGATAGATCTGATGAGCGCATTGTCCGGCAAGCGCGACGGGTGAGTGTGGCGCGAAGATCTCAAGACGGAAACGGCCTCGGGGCGAAGCAAGTCTTCTTCCTGGCCATGACGAGCGCCGGCATGGCCGTGGTGGTTTTCCTGCTCGGCGTCATGGTGGGTCGCGGCGTGTCGGTCGTCGATATGATCACCGGCCACGGTTCTGCCAGCGCAAGCGGAGAAGAACCGGTCGCAGCCGACGATCGGCCCTCCCTGGTCAGCACCGGCCGGCGTGAACCCTCGGTCGCGGCGACCCACGGCGCCGATCTGTCGTACTACGAACGGCTCGACGAGGATCGAGGGGTAGAGCTCGACGCCCGATTGCAGGCTCCGGAGCCGACGGCCGAAGCCGCGGATGCGCGCGGGGCCGGTGAGGCGTCGGCCGCATCAGCCGGCGCCGCCGCGCCGTTCAGCGGATACTCGATCCACCTCACGACGCTGCGTGAGGGCGCCGCCGCCCACCGCATGGCGCAGGGGCTCGTCGACAGGGGCTATCCCGCGTTCGTCGTCGCCCCGGTCGCGGGCGCGCCCGTGCAGGTGTTCCGGGTTCGCGTCGGGACCTACGTGGACCGGGTGGAGGCAGAGCGCGTCCTGCGGCGGCTCGAAGAGGAAGAGTCGTTCAAGCCCTGGATCACGCGCGAGTAACCTGCGCCGTGCCCTCCCTGCCGCTCGCCGCCCTCTCGGGCGTGCTGTTGTTCCTGAGCTTTCCGAACCTGGGCCATCCTGCGGTCGCGTGGCTGGCCGTGGCGCCCCTGCTCGTCGCGGTGGCCCGGGCGAACCCGTGGCAGGGGTTGCGCCTCGGCGCGGTTACCGGCGTCGTGCACTTTGCGGGCACGCTGTACTGGATTCCCGCCGTCATGGTCGACTACGGCGGGTTGCCGGCCGCCGCCGCCTGGCCCGTGCACGCGCTGCTCGTAGCCTTCCTGGCGCTGTTTCCCGCGCTCTTCGCGGCAGGGGTGGCCGACCTGGCCGTCCGTTTCGGGGCGCGCGGGCTGCTGTTCGCGCCCGCATTGTGGGTGACGACGGAGCTGGGGCGCATGCATCTCTTCACCGGGTTTCCCTGGGCGTTGCTCGGCTACAGCCAGGTGCCGTTTGCCGCCGTCGCCCAGACGGCGAGCATCGCCGGCGTGCTCGGCGTGTCGGCGTTGGTGGTTCTGGTGAACGCGACCATCGCGTACGCCGTCGTGGCGGCGCCGGGCACGAGACGCGGGCCGATCCTGGCGACCGCTGCGGTGGTCCTGGCCGCCGCGGCGTTCGGCGCCTGGCGCATCGCGGACGGGTCTCTGCTGCGGGCCGGGGATCCGTTGCGGGTGGCGGCGCTCCAGGGCAACGTCCGCCAGGACGAGAAATGGAATCCGCTGCGCGGCGACGCCATTCTCGACACCTATCTCGACCAGACGCGGCGCGCGGCCGCCGCGGGGGCCGGGCTGGTGGTCTGGCCTGAGTCCGCGACGCCGTTCGCGCTCGATCGGGATCCGCGCGGCGAGGCGGTGCGCGCCGCGGCGCGGGAGACCGCGGCGCATCTCCTCGTCGGCACGACCGAGGTCGTACGGGAGGGCGGCACGCGGTACTACAATGCCGCCTACCTGATCGAGCCGGAAGCGGGATCGACGTCCGGTGTGTATCGCAAGCAGCGCCTGGTGCCGTTCGGGGAGTATGTGCCGCTGCGGCAGGCGCTCTTCTTCGTGTCGCCGCTGGTGGAGTCGGTGGCCGGTTTCTCCGCCGGCACGGAGCCCCGGACGCTGCCGGTCGGCGGAAGCGCGGTGGGCGCCGCCATCTGCTACGAGATCATCTATCCTGGTCTGGTGCGGGAGCTCGTGCTCCGCGGCAGCCGGTTGCTGTCCACGGTCACGAACGACGCCTGGTACGGCCGCTCGGCCGCTCCGTACCAGCACTTTCAGCAGGCGACGATGCGGGCGATCGAGCAGGGGCGTTTCCTCGTCCGTGCCGCGAATACCGGCATCAGCGGCGTGATCGATCCCTACGGCCGGGTGCTGGCGCGGTCCCGGCTCTTCGAGCCCGCGGTGGTGGTCGAGGACGTGCGGCTGCTCGATGCGCTCACGGTCTACGGGCGATTCGGGGACGCGCCCGCCTATGCCGGCGCGGCAATCGCCGCCCTCGCCCTGTGGGGTGGGCGGCGGCGCCGGACTCGTGGTTGACGGGACGGAGGCAGACTCGTGGCGATAGCCCTGGACGAGAACGTTCGCCGGTATCAGGATCTGGTCAAGCGCGCGGCCGACTTGCGGAGCTATCTTTGACCCCGCCGCCGTCGAGTCCGAGATGGCGGAGCTGGAGCGGCAGGCCGCCGCGCCGGACTTCTGGAACGACCAGGCCGCCGCGCAGCGCGTGCTGCAGCGGCGCCGCCGGCTGCAGGAAGACTTCGACCTCGCCGAGTCGCTGCGCCGCAAGGCCGACGACCTCGCCGTGCTGTTCGAGTGGGTTGAGCAGGGCGAGGACGTAGCCGGAGACCTCGCGGCGGGACTCGTCGACCTGCGCGAGGAGGTGGAGGGCGCCGAGATCCGCAAGATGCTCGGCGGCGAGCACGACCAGCGCAACGCCATCGTCTCGATCCACCCCGGCGCAGGCGGGACCGAGTCGCAGGACTGGGCGGAGATGCTGCTGCGGATGTATCTCCGCTGGGCGGAGCGCCGCGGGTTCTCGCGTGAGGTGATCGACGCGCAGCCCGGCGACGAGGCCGGCGTGAAGAGCGCCACCGTCACCGTCGACGGCGACTACGCCTACGGGTTGCTCCTCGCCGAGGCGGGCATCCACCGGCTGGTGCGCATCTCGCCGTTCGATCAGGCGTCTCGCCGGCATACGTCCTTCGCATCGGTTTTCGTCTGGCCGGAGTTGCCGGACGACGTCGAGATCGACATCGAGGAGAAGGACCTGCGCATCGACACCTACCGGTCGAGCGGCGCCGGCGGGCAGCACGTCAACGTGACCGATTCGGCGGTGCGGATCACCCACCTGCCGACCGGCATCGTCGTCTCCTGCCAGAACGAGCGCTCGCAGCACCGCAATCGGGACGCGGCGATGACGGTGCTCCGGGCGCGGCTGTACGACCGGCGGATCAAGGAGCAACAGGACCGGCTCGAGGAGATCGGGGGCGAGAAGAAGGACATCGCCTTCGGGAGCCAGATCCGCAGCTATGTCCTCCATCCGTATCGGATGGTCAAGGATCACCGCACCAGAGTCGAGGAAGGCAATGTCGATCGCGTCCTCGACGGCGACCTCGACGCCTTCATCAAGGGCTACCTGATGCAGAAGGCGTCCGGAACGCGCGGGAAGTCCGGGGGAGGCCGGTAGCCTCCGGGAGTCTGCGCCGCGGAACCGGCGTAGACGGCTGGTCAGGTCCGGTTGGGCGGCAAGCGGAGCCGTTGGCCGGGCCGCGGCCGTTCTGCGGTGCGGATTCCTAGCGCGGAAACGCCGTCCCGGGCTCCGTTCCGGCGATGAACGCTTCCTCGATGGGGCGGGACGTTCCCGGTCCGGCGGGCTCGCCGGTTTCCGGATCCACGGAGACGAAGACGATGTTCGTCGGCGGATCGAACTGGGGCGGCACGTCGCGGTCGCCGACGTAGGCCCGCATGAAGTCGATCCAGATGGGCAGCGCCACGCGGGCGCCTTCCTCCCGGTTGCCGATCGTCTTTTTCTCGTCGTGCCCCACCCAGACGCCGAGCGTGATGTCCGGATCGAATCCCACGAACCAGGCGTCGGTGAAATCGTCCACGGTGCCGGTCTTGCCGCCGACCGGCCAGTTCAATTGCAGGGCCCGCCGGCCCGTTCCCCGCTGCACGACACCGCGCATGAGGCTGGCCATGATGTAGGCGGTGTCGGGCCGCAGCGCGTCACGCGACTGCGGGCGGTTCTCCTCCAGCAGGTCCCCGTTGCGATCGATCACCCGTTCGATCAGGAACGGCAGCATGCGTCTGCCCTGATTGGGAAACACCGAGTAGGCGCTGGTCACCTCCATCAGCGTCGCCTCGGCCGAGCCGAGGGCGAC
>WTGR01000240.1 GCA_011523485.1 Acidobacteriota bacterium | reverse complement strand
GCGCGACGAGGCGGAGAAACGGATCGGCCGTCTGTACCCGCCGGTCGAGATCACGCCGGACATGGTGCGCGAGCGGCCCGATCTGAAGCCCTACCGTGGCCGGAAGCTGACTGTCATTGCGTGGCTCTGGGCGCGGACGGTGAAGAGCCCGAACCCGGCGTTTGCAGATGTGGACGTACCGCTCGCGTCGACGTTCATGTTGTCGACGAAGAAGGGCAAGGAGGCGTACGTCGAACCGGCGATCGAGGGGAGTAGGTATCGATTCGCGGTGAAGGTCGGTGCGCCGCCCAATCTCGATGCAGCCAAGGCCGGAACCAAACCGTCCCGCGGCGCGAACTTTCGGTGCCTGGTATCGGGCTCGCCGATCACAGGCGAATACATCAAGGCGGAGGGGCGGGCGAAGCGGATGGGCGCCCGGCTCATGGCCGTCGTGGCGGCGGGCGATCGTGGTCGCGTCTATCTGGCGCCGACTGGAGAGCACGAAGAGACCGCCCGAACCGCAGTTCCCGACTGGTGCCCTGACGGTGATGTGCCGGCGCGCCTGACCGGCGGGACCTGTGTGCCATACGGGTTGTCAACCTGGGGCGATCTGTTCACACGGCGCCAGCTCGTCGCCCTGACGACCTTCTCCGACTTGGTGAGCGAGGCGACGGAGCGCGTCTGGCGCGACGCAGTCGCGGCCGGATTCCCCGACGACGACCGACCGCTGCGGGACGGCGGCACTGGCGCAACGGCGTATGCCGAGGCGGTAGCGGTGTATCTGTCGTTCGCGCTGTCGAAACTCGCGGACCGAGGTTCGACAATCTGTACGTGGTTCACGGAGCGAGATTCAACGCGCAACACCTTCGCCCGACAGAGTATCCCGATGACGTGGGACTACGCCGAGCTGAACACGCTTCTCAATGGAACTGGAAGTTTTCTGGGGGCCGTTGATTGGACGGGCGAGAGCATCGACGGAGTTGCCATCGGGAACGGTTCATCCCCTGGAACCGCTACGGGTGCGGCTCTTCTTCGTGGACCGTTTTTGCGCCTATTCATAGGGGTTTGCGCTCGCAGACGGTGCCTTTTCGGGTCGTTTGCGGGGGGTCAGGCGTAGGGCGAAGCGTCCATCGGCTCCCTTTCGCGCGGGTAGCGCGGCTGAATCCGCTTGGCGCTTCGGGTCCGTGCCCCGTCGGCGCGCCGGCCTGGACATTCACCAGGCGCTCTGGTAGCGTGTCTTGGGAAGGAAGGCATCTCTGCGATGGCTGTGGTGGCGATCATGCGAAGCGGGGGTTGCGGGAGGGTTGAGCGATGATGCGAGCCAGGGTTCCCAGTGTTCCCAGTGCCTCTTCCCCCGAGCAGACGCCGTATGCGGCGGCTGAAGCCGCCTTCGCCGAGGCCACAGCCTACCTTGCATCGCGCGAAGCCCAGCAGATGAGTGAGAGCGACCTGGAACGGGAGCTGCACCGACTGGGCCAGGAGCTGATGGACAAGCTCTTGCAGGGACACCGCGAGCAACGCAACAGCCCGGCGGAGGCCGCCGATCCGGTGGAGGGAACCGACGAAGTCGATGTCATGGAGCGCTCGCAGCGGCGCGTGCCTGAAGGCCACCCGGAGACGACGACCTGTGGGACAGTGCAGGTTGCTCGCCTGACGCGCTCATCGGTGGCGCCGAGACGCCGCTCGACCTCGCGACCGCCGCCGTGTACGACGTCGACGTCACGGGGTGGTACTGCACATCATCGTCCAACGGGCCGACGCCGGAACAGGCGACGCCTGTGTCCGACCGCCGCCGGTGGCATCGGCGTGATCCGTGATCGGATGGAGTTGACGCGCGCACGCTGGCGTCTGGTTGAAGCCGCGGCGGTTCTGAAGCTTCCGCTACAAGCCAGTCACGATCTTGATGCGTGCCGGCACTCCCCACGAAGCGCGGAGCAGCGGCGCGTTCCCACGCCCAGCGATGTGCTGATCGAGTAGTACTGCCGGACAGCACCCCTCCTCGCCATCCCTCCCACCACGCCTTCGGACGGGTCAGATAACGTCTCCCGAGTGCCGCCTCCAGAAGCTCCCAGAGGCCCCAGAAGCCCCTGTTCGGCGTCGACGAAGAAGAGCCGCACCCAACCGCTACTCAGGCTGATGCAGGTAGCCAGCTACTGAGCGCGGAGAGAATTGTCTCCACCGACCCGCCCTACTACGACAACATCGGCTACGCTGACCTGTCGGACTTCTTCTATGTCTGGCTCCGCCGCTCACTGCAACCGCTGTTTCCTGATCTATTCGCCACGCTCGCCGTGCCGAAAACCGAGGAGCTCGTCGCCACCCCGTATCGCCACGGCAGCAAGGAGGCGGCGGAAGTCTTCTACCTTGACGGCATGACGCGTGCGCTGCACCGCATAGCCGACCAAGCGCATCCCGGATTCCCGGTCACGGTCTACTACGCCTTCAAGCAGTCGGAGCGGAAAGGCGACACTGGAGTTGCGAGCACCGGCTGGGAAACGTTCCTGGGTGCTGTGATCCGGTCCGGTTTCGTCATCTCCGGCACGTGGCCGATGCGAACCGAGCTCGGCAACCGGATGATCGGCATGGGCACCAATGCTCTCGCTTCCAGCGTCGTCCTCGTCTGCCGGCGCCGTCCCGCCGACGCGCCCAACGCCACCCGCCGCGAGTGCGTGACCGCCCTTCGCACCGAGTTGCCGCCGGCCCTTCGCCTGCTCCAGACCGGCAACATCGCCCCCGTCGACCTCGCCCAGGCAGCCATCGGCCCCGGCATGGCCGTATACACCCGCTACGGGCGGTCCTGGGCCAATCTGACAGGCGTTTCGCCAGCTTCCAGCGGGTCATCTACGCAAAGAGCCGTGGCGTGACCACCGAGTCGACTGGCTTCGCTCCGCATTCGGACGGGCTACGCGCCCACGCCAGCGCGCAGGACGAACGGATTCTGAACGAGAAGCGACGGCATCGAGACCCGCACTTCGATGCGTGCCGGGCGCCGCGGGCGCGTCTCGCCGACATGAGTCTGCGGCGCTTCGAGGAGGACTATCTTCCGGCGGCCGTGGATGCGGAGACGCTGGCCGGCAACGACCGGAGTACGGAAGAGCGGCTGGCCGCGGCCAAGATGATCGTCTCGGTCGACGACCCGGTGCCGACCGTCGGCGGCATTCTGGTTCTCGGGAAGCGACCGCAGGACTTTCTTCCCGGCGCGTACGCGCAGTTTCTCCGGGTTGCTGGAACCGAGTTCGGCGACCGCGTTGCGGATTCGGAGGTCTGCCGGGGCGCTATCGCGGACGTCGTGCGGCGGCTCGACGACAAGCTCATCGCCCACAACCGCACGGCGGTCGATTTCCTGTCCGGGCCCGTCGAGATCCGTGATTCGACGTACCCCTTGGACGCCGTGCAGCAACTCGTGCGGAACGCGGTCATGCACCGGACCTACGAAGACACGAACGCGCCTACGCACGTGTACTGGTTCGACGATCGCATCGAGATCGGCAGTCCCGGCGGTCCGTACGGCGTGGTCAACGCCGGCAACTTCGGGCAGCCGGGGGTCGTTGACTATCGGAATCCGATTCTCGCCGAGGCGATGCGCGTGCTCGGCATGGTGCAGAGGTACGGGTTCGGCATCCCGGCGGCGCGCCGGCTCCTGCGTGCCGCCGGCCATCCGGCGCCGGAGTTCCGCGTCGACGCGAGCCGGGTGCACTGCACGGTCCGAGCGCGCGCATGACCGGGGCCCTCGCCGGCGAGGTCGGATTGGCGAGCTTCGGCGTTCTTGGCATGGAGCGTTCGTCCCTCGCGCAGGGGGATCACCGAGGGGGAGCATCGGGCGGCGCCTCGAGTCAGCATCGTTCCGTCTCGAACGCCGCGATGTTGCGCGCTTCGCGGCTGAACTCCACCCCGGTCAGGCGTATCTGTCGTCCGGGGCCGCGATACTTGTCCGCGTAGCCCCGCGCCTTCAACTGCGCCAGCGCCGCGCCCTTCGGCGCCTGTTCGATCACCTTGAACTCGAACAGATACACCCGGCCGGCGAACCGCACGGCCATGTCCAGCCGGCCGCGGCTGCCGCTGTCTTCGACCACGATGTCCAGGCCGAGTGCGGCGAAGTACGAGTAGAACACGCTCGCGTAGTAGCCCTCGAAGCGGGCGATGTCGTTCCGGGTATGCCATTCGTAGGGAATGCCGGCGAACAGCGACTTCAACAACGCCTCCAGGCCGTCCATGTCGTCCGCCCGCAGCAGTTCCAGCAGCCGGACGCCGTTCTCTTCCCGCCTCGGCGCGGGCAGCAGGTGGTCCAACAGGCTGTCGTTCAGGCTCTGCCGCACTTCGCGGTTCGGAAATCCGAGCCGGTACAGGGTGCGTCCGCCCTGGCGCTCGGCGTCTCGAATCGTCAGGTAGCCGCTCTGGAACAGCAGCGCCTCGGTGCCGACGGCGCCCACGTCGAAGGCGTCGAGCCTGGCGTCTCCGATGCGCAGGTTCTCCAGCGCCGTCGATTCCACGCCCCGGCGGGTCAGCGTCTCGACCAGGAAGGCCGGCGTCCCGCTCCGGTACCAGTGCGCCTCGAACCGGCGGGTGCGGAACAGATGAAGGATGTCGTAGGGGTTGTATACGCGCTCGTCTCCCAGCCAGTTGTAGCCGTTGTACCAGTCGCGGATCTCGTCGCGGTCCAGTCCCGGCAGTTCCGCTGCGAACACGGCGTCCAGGTCCGCCTCCGTATAGCCGCAGAGCGCCGAGTAGTCCGGATCGAGGGTGATGTCGGTGAGGTTGTTGAGATCGGAGAACAGGCTCAGCTTCGAGAACTTGCTCACACCGGTAAGGAACGTGAACTGCACCTGGGCGTCGCAGGCCTTGATGGTCCCGTAGAGGCCGCGCAGGTCGTCACGGTTGGCCCTCGCGACGTCCGGTGCGTCCAGCGTGTCCAGTATGGGTTTGTCGTATTCGTCCACGAGGACCGCCACGCGGCGGCCGGCATGCTCGCACAGTGCCTGTATCAGCCGCCGGAACCGTACCGGCGCGCTCCCGGCGCCGCCCCGACCGATGCCGGCCCGCCTGCCGATGTCCTCGATCTGTGCGGTTGCGTGCTCCTCCAGGGACCCCGGCTTGCGGAAGTTGCCGCCGCTGAAGTCGAGCCGCACCACCGGATGACGTTTCGACCAGTCCCAGCCGCCGTGGACGTCCAGTCCCTGGAACAACGGTTCGCTGCCTTCGAACAGCTCCTTCAGCGTGTCCAGGAACAGGCTCTTGCCGAAGCGCCGCGGGCGGGAGAGGAAGTAGTGCGTGCCCTCATCGACCAGTCGTGCGATGTAGGCGGTCTTGTCGACGTAGTAGCAGTGGTCCTCGCGAATCCTGCGGAGCGTCTGGATGCCGATGGGCAACTTGCGTCTGGGCACGCGGACATATTATCGCTGCACGCCGGCCTATCTTCTCCCGGTGGCGCTCGCCTGCGCCCGGTTCGGCGACGGGGGGAGTGGTTCGGTTTCCGGGCAGGTTGTCCTGCCGCGGCGCGTCGTCCACCGCGCTGCGGCCGCGAAGTCGTGTCAGCGGCGGCGCAGCAACTGCTTCGCGATGGTCTGAAGCTGGAGGTTCGACGTCCCCTCGTAGATCTGCCCGATCTTGGCGTCGCGGTACAGCTTCTCGACCGGGTAGTCCTTCGTGTATCCGACGCCGCCGAAGAGCTGCACGGCCAGGGAGCTGACCCGCTCGGCCACCTGCGAGCTGAAGAGCTTGGCCATGGCCCCCTCGGTCAGGAACGGCTCGCCGGCGTCGCGCAGGCGGGCGGCGTTGTACGTCTGCAGGCGCGCGGCCTCGATCTCGGTGGCGGCCTGCGCGAGCTGGAACTGCACGGCCTGGAAGTCGGCGATGGCGCTCCCGAACTGCTTGCGTTCCTGCACGTAGGCCAGCGCGTGGTCGAGCGCGCCCTGCGCGAGGCCGACCATCTGCGCCGCGATCCCGATGCGTCCTTCGTTGAGCGTCTCGATGGCCACCTTGTAGCCGCGGCCGACCTCGCCGAGGACGTTGGCGGCGGGGACGCGGCAGGCGTCGAGCGACAGCTCGCAGGTGCTGCTGGCGCGGATGCCCAGCTTGTCCTCCTTCCTGCCGACGGCGAAGCCTTCGAAGCCGCGCTCGACGAGAAACGCCGTGATGCCCCGGTAGCCCGCCGCCGGGTCGACGGTGGCGAACACGATGAACCAGTCGGCCTCGGCCGCGTTCGTGATCCAGAGCTTGCGGCCGGTCAGCACCCAGTGGTCGCCGTCGCGGGTCGCGCGCGTCGTCAGGGAGAACGCGTCGCTGCCGGAAGCCGCCTCCGACAGGGCGTAGGCGCCCACCGCCCGCGCGGCCAGCGCGGGCAGCAGCCGGTTGTGCTGTTCTTCCGATCCCCACCGCAGGAGCGCGTTGATGACGAGGGTGTTCTGCACGTCGCAGACCACCGCGACGGCGGGGTCGACGCGTGCGAGCTCCTCCACCGCGAGGACCGACAGGAAGAAGTGCCCGCCCGCGCCGCCCCAGCGCTCCGGGATCTCGATGCCCATGACGCCAAGGCCGAAAAGTCGGTCGATGAGCTCGCGGGGCATGCTGCCCTCGGCGTCCATGCGGCGTGCGAGGGGGGCGATTTCGGCCTCGGCGAATGCCCGCACGCTCGCGCGCAGCAGGCGCTCGTCCTCCGCGAGGCGCGTGAGCGGGGCGGCGGCGGTTGCTTCGGGTACGGGCGTCGCGGCGGTGCTCATGCGGCGCGATGGTATCATTGGAGCAACGCGCCAGCCTGCGAGGTCACCTATGAATACACGCTGGATCGCCGCCTTTCTGTGTGTCGGGCTGCTGCTGATGGTGTCCGCTTACGCCGGGCAGCGCCAGCCTGCCGCCGAGCCGCAGTCCGAGCCCCGCTCCCAGGGAACGGACGCCACCGCGCCCGGAGAGACCGCCGACCTCCAGGGCAGCGTCCCCGTCTTTCGGAGCGGCATCAACTACGTCCGCGTCGATGCCTTCGTGACCGACGAGGACGGCAACCCGGTGTTCGATCTCACGCAGGACGACTTCGAGGTGTACGAGGACGGCGTCCTGCAGACGGTGGACTCGTTCCAGGTGGTCCAGGTCGATCCGACGCCGCAGCTCTCGGGCGAGCCGCTGACCAGCGTGGGGGTGACGCGGTCGGATCAGCAACTGGCCGCGTCGCGGCCGGACATTCGCGTCTTCGTGATCTTCCTCGACGACTACCACGTGCGGGACGGCAACAGCATCCGGGCCCGGCGCATGCTAGTCGACTTCATCCAGAACGACCTGATTCCGACCGATCTGGTCGGTGTGATGTACCCCCTGATGCCGGTGTCGGACGTGCGCCTGACCCGCGATCACGACGCGGTGATCGACGCCATCCGGCGGTTCGAGGGGGTCAAGTACGAGTACGAGGTGCGCAACCTGTACGAGGCGCGCTACAACATGTATCCGACGGAGGTCGTCGAGCGGGTCCGGAACGAGGTGTCGCTGTCGGCCCTGCGCGGGCTGATGACGATGCTGGGCGGACTTCGCGAGGGTCGCAAGTCCGTGCTGCTCGTCAGCGAGGGCTATTCCTACTACGTGCCGCCGCAGTTGCGCAGCCAGGTCGCGGATCTGCGGGCGGATCCCAACGTCAATCCGCAGGTGCTCGATCCGTTCGCCGGCGACAACCCCTTCGAGGAGACGATGTCGTTCTTCGAGGGGAGCGCGATGATGCAGGATCTGCGGCGCGTGATCGAGACCGCCAGCCGCTTCAACGCGTCGGTCTACTCGGTGGACCCGCGCGGCCTCGCCGCCTTCGAGTTCGACATGGATCAGCCGCAGATCAGCTATCGCACCGATCAGCGGACGCTGCGCTTCACGCAGGACACGCTGCGGGTGCTGGCCGAGGAGACCGGCGGCCGGGCGATAGTCAATCAGAACGACCTGCGGCCCGGCCTGCAGCAGATGCTGGACGACGCGAGCGGCTACTACCTGCTCGGCTACAACTCGATCGCCGCGCCGACCGACGGGGAGTTTCACGAGATCGAGGTGCGCCTGAAGCGTCCGGGCCTGCGCGTGCGCGCCCGCGAGGGGTACTGGGCGGTCACGATGCGCGATGTCGAGCGGTCGCTCACGACCCGCGCCCACGAGCCTCCCAAGGCGGTCGACGTCGCGCTGGCCGCGCTGGCCGAGCCGCGCCGCGGCCGGCTGGTCCGCACCTGGGTCGGCACGTCGCGGGCGGAGAACGGCAGGACGCGGGTCACCTTCGCCTGGGAGCCGACCGAGTCGCGAGGGCGGCGGGACAACGCGTCGCGCGTTCTCGTGACCGCCATGGGAGACACCGGCGGCGCCTATTTTCGGGGTCGCGTGCCCGAGCAGACCCGTTCCTCGGGCCGCGGCACGACCCGCAGGCGCAGCCGTCGCGCGGCGGCGGCCGTCGCGCCCCCGGTCACGCGCGTGGAGTTCGAGGCGGATCCCGGCACCATGCAGATGAACCTGGCCATCGAGGGCGAGGCGGGAGAGGTGCTCGATCGGGATCGCGACGAGATCGTCATTCCGGACTTCACCGGGCCGGACGTCGTCCTGAGCACGCCCTACTTCGTGCGCGCGCGGAATGCGCTGGAGTTCAACACGCTCGTCGCCGACTGGAACGCGCCTCCCACCGTATCGCGGAACTTCCGCCGCACCGACCGCCTGCTCCTGCGGTTCGACGTCTACGCGCCGGGCGACGCGGCGCCGGATCTGGAGGCGAACCTGCTGAACCGGGGCGGCGACGCGGTATTCCCGCTCGACGTTCGCACGGCCGAGGACGGGGGCGTTTCCCGCCAGGTGGAACTGGCGCCGGCGTTCCTGCCGCCCGGCGAGTACATCCTCGAGATCCGGGCGTCGCTCGGTGACGGCGAAGCGAGCGAGATGATCGCGTTCCGCCTCGGCGCGTGACCCGTTCCATGGCTGTCGCGAACAAGCCGGCGCCTGCCGGGACCCGTGCCGAGGGGGCGTCGGGCGGCCCGCCGGCGGATGTGCGTCCGCTGTACGGACCCGCGGACCTCACCGGCCTCGACTACGCCCTCGATCTCAACGATCCCGGGGGGTTTCCCTACACCCGCGGCATCCATGAATCCGGCTACGGGGGCAAGCTCTGGACCATGCGCCAGTTCTCCGGCTTCGGCACGCCGGAGGAGACGAATCGCCGCTATCGGGAGCTGCTGGCGGCGGGCGGCACGGGACTGAGCGTCGCCTTCGATCTGCCCACGCTCATGGGCCGCGACCCGGACGATCCGCTGTCGCAGGGCGAGGTGGGCAAGTGCGGCGTCAACGTGGCGTCGCTGCCCGACATGGAGCGGCTGTTCGACGGGATCGACCTCGAGCGCGTCACGACGTCGATGACGATCAACGCCCCGGCGGCGATGATCTTCGCCATGTACCTGGTCGTCGCCGAACGGCAGGGCGCCGACTGGTCGCAGCTTTCCGGCACGCTCCAGAACGACATCCTGAAGGAGTACATCGCGCAGAAGGAGTACATCTATCCGCCGCGGCCGTCGATGCGGCTCGTCACCGACGTGTTCGCCTTCTGCGCGGCGCAGGCCCCGCGCTGGAACACCATCTCGGTCAGCGGCTATCACATCCGGGAGGCGGGCGCGACCGCGCTCCAGGAGCTGGCGTTCACCCTCCGCGACGGCATCGAGTACGTGCAGTACGGTGTCGACGCCGGTCTCGACGTCGACCGGTTCGTGCCGCGGATCTCCTTCTTCTTCAACGCCCACAACCGGTTCTTCGAGGAGATCGCCAAATACCGGGCCGCGCGCAAGCTGTGGGCGCAGGTCATGCGGGAACGCTTCGGCGCCCGGGAGGAGCGGGCCTGGAAGCTCCGCTTCCACGCCCAGACGGCCGGCGTGTCGCTGACCGCGCAGCAGCCGTACAACAACGTCGTGCGCACGGCGGTGCAGGCGCTGGCGGCGGTGCTGGGGGGGGCGAACTCGCTGCACACCAACGCGCTCGACGAGGCGCTGGGGCTCCCCACCCGCGAGGCGGCGCTGCTGGCTCTGCGGACGCAGCAGGTCATCGCCCACGAAAGCGGGGTGCCGGCGGCGGTGGATCCGCTCGGCGGGTCGTTCTTCGTCGAATCGCTGACCCGCGAGCTCGAGGCCGGCGCGCGCGAGTACATCGACAGGATCGACGCGCTGGGCGGCATGGTGCCGGCGATCGAGGCAGGCTATCCCCAGCGGGAGATCGCCAACAGCGCGTACCGGACGCAGCAGGCCATCGAGACGGGCGAGCAGTCCGTCGTCGGCGTCAACCAGCACGTCGACGAGACGCCGCCGACGCTCGAGACCCTCTACATCGACGAGAGCGCTGCCGAACAACAGTCGGAGCGCCTGGCCCGGACGAAGGAGACGCGCGACGCCCGGCGGGTCGAGCGGACGCTCGATGCACTGCGGCGCACCGCGGCCGGCGAGGGCAATCTCATGCCGCTGCTGCTCGACGCGGTGCGGGCGCACGCGACCCTCGGCGAGATGTGCGCGGCGCTGCGCGACGTGTGGGGCGAGTACGAGGAGGCGCCGTCGGTCTGATGCGCAAACTTCGCGTCGTCATCGCCAAGCCGGGACTCGACGGTCACGACCGGGGGGCCAAGGTGATCGCGCGATCCCTGCGGGACGCGGGCATGGAGGTCATCTACACGGGCCTGCGGCAGACCCCGGAACAGATCGTCGAAGCCGCGCTGCAGGAGGACGCCGACGCCATCGGGGTGTCGATCCTGTCCGGCGCCCACAACCACGTCTGCCCGCGGGTGATGGCGCTGCTCGCCGAGAAGGGCGCGCAGGACGTGCTGGTCGTCGTCGGCGGCATCATTCCCGACGCCGACATCCCGCGGCTGCGCGAGATCGGGATCGAAGGGGTGTTTCAGCCGGGGACGTCGATGCAGACCATCGTCGACTTCATCACCACGCACGTGCGGGCCGACGCCCACCCGCCGGCCGACGCTTCTTGACGGTCGCCGGTCCCGCCGGTACGCTGCCACGAGCATGCCCCATACGCTGTTGCTGGCCGACGACAGCGCCACGATCCAACGCGTGGTGGAGCTGACGTTCGCGAGCGAGGACATCGACGTCGTGACGGTCGGCGACGGAACGAAGGCCATCGAGGCCATCGAGCGCGGCGAGCCCGACATCGTGCTCGCCGACGTCAGCATGCCGGGCCGGGACGGCTACGAGGTGGCGTCGTTCGTGCGGCGCGATCCGGCGCGCGACCGGATTCCCGTCGTGCTGCTGACGGGGGCGTTCGAGCCCCTCGACGAGTCGCGGTGCGACGCCATCGGCCGCCACGAGGTGCTGGTCAAGCCGTTCGAGCCGCGCCAGGTCGTCGGCAAGGTGCGGGAACTGCTGGATCTTCCCCCGAAAGACGCGCCGTCCACCGTCCCGCCGGCCGCCGTTTCACCGGCCGGGGAGGTCGTCGCGGACCCGCCCGAAGCGGTCGTGGCGGTCCCAACCGCCGGTAAGGTCGAAGAGGCCGTCCGGGAGGCGCCCGCGGCGGATGCGGCGGAGCCGGTCGGTGCATCCGTGCCGGAAGAGCCGGCGTCGGACAGCGCCGGTGCGGTCGGGGCGGCCGTCCCCGACGGATCCGAAGCGGGTTCGGCCGAAGAGACCGCGGAGGTGGCTTCCGAAGGACCCGCCGCCGCGGCGGAGGCGGTTGCCGGCGAGGGGGTGGGCGCTCCGCCGGCCGGCGCCGGCGGTTCGGTACTGGCGCAGTCTTTCGTGACGTTTCTCGCCGTGGAGCAGGGCGCCGAGCCGCCCGCGCTCATTCCCGCTCCCGGTGCGGAGGGAGAGGCGCCGGGGCCGCAGGTTACCGACGAGATGATGGACGAGATCGTCGATCGCGTCGTCCGGCGGCTCCGCGAGACCGTGCTGCGGGACACGGTCGCCGAGGTCGTCTCGCGCCTCGGGGAGCGGCTCGCGCAAGCCGAGATACCATCCGCCGCCCCCGACGCCGAGTGAGTCGCACCCGCTCCGCACGCCGATCCCGCCCGCCCGGAACAGCCACCGCTCCTGATAGGATCCCGGTCCGATGCGAGAGTTGACGAAGGTATTCGAGCACGCTGCGGTCGACCCGAGGTGGTATGCCTACTGGGAGAAAATCGGGGCGTTTCGGGCCGATCCAGAGTCGGGCCGGCCGCCGTTCAGCATGGTGCTGCCGCCCCCCAACGTGACCGGCTGGCTGCACATCGGCCACGCCCTGAACCAGGCGCTGCCCGACGTCGTCGCCCGCTGGAAACGCATGACCGGGCACGATGTGCTCTGGCTGCCCGGCACCGATCACGCGGGCATCGCGACGCAGAACGTCGTCGAGAAGCAGTTGGCGGCGGAAGGGAAGTCGCGCCACGACCTCGGCCGCGAGGCGTTCGAGGCGCGGGTGTGGGAGTGGGTCGCGAAGAGCCGCGGGACCATCACGAGCCAGATGCGCAAGCTCGGCTCGTCGGTCGACTGGTCGCGCGAACGGTTCACGCTCGACGAGAACCTCTCGCGCGCCGTGCGGCGCGTCTTCGTGACGCTCTACGACGACGATCTGATCTACCGGGCGAAGTACCTGGTGAGCTGGTGCCCGCGTTGCCGGACCGCGCTGTCCGACCTGGAGGTGGTGCATGCGCCGGCCCGCGGCAAGCTCTACCACATCCGCTATCCCTACACCGACGGCGGCGGCGCGATCACCGTGGCGACGACACGGCCGGAGACGATGCTGGGCGATACCGCCGTCGCCGTGCACCCGGGCGACGAGCGCTATGCGGCAGTCGTCGGCCGGACGCTGACCCTGCCGGTCATCGGCCGCGCCCTCCCGGTGATAGCCGACGATTTCGTCGACCCCGCCTTCGGCACCGGCGCCGTGAAGGTCACGCCGGCCCACGATCCCAACGACTTCGCAATGGGCGAGCGCCACCGGCTCGAGCGGGTGTCCGTCATCGACGAGGACGGCCGGATGACGCGGGAGGCCGGGCCGTACGCGGGGCAGGACCGCTTCGGCGCCCGCAAGGCGCTCGTCGCGCGGTTGGAGGCCGAGGGCCTGCTCGTCGGGGTAGAGGATCACGAGCACGCCGTGGGGCAGTGCGAGCGCTGCTCGACGGTCGTCGAGCCGCTGTTGTCGACGCAGTGGTTCGTGCGCATCGACCCGTTGGCGAAGCGGGCGCTGCAGGCGGTGGCCGACGACCATACGCGCTTCGCGCCCGAGAACTGGACCCGCACCTACAACGAGTGGATGACGAACATCCACGACTGGTGCATCTCGCGCCAGCTCTGGTGGGGACACCGCATTCCCGCCTGGTACTGCGATGCGTGCGGAAAGCTGCACGTCGCCGAGGAGGCGCCGGACGCCTGCGTCTGCGGGGGGGCGCTGCGGCAGGATACGGACGTTCTGGACACCTGGTTCAGCTCCGGGCTGTGGCCGTTCAGCACGCTGGGCTGGCCGGACGAGACCGCGGACCTGGCACGCTACTATCCCACGAGCCTGCTCATCACCGCCCACGACATCATCTTCTTCTGGGTCGCGCGCATGATGATGCTCG
>WTGR01000196.1 GCA_011523485.1 Acidobacteriota bacterium | reverse complement strand
TCGACCACTGCATCCTGGTCTACGGCTGCGGCATGGGCGACGGCGACCACCACACCCCGTTCGACCTGCCGACGGCGCTCGTCGGCGGCGGCGCCGGAAGGCTGGCCGGCAACCGCCACCTGAAGTATCCGCTGCATACGCCGTTCATGAACCTGAGGCTCAGGCTGCTCGAGAAGGTCGACGTCGAGGTGGACCGAATCGCCGACAGCACGGGGAGCCTCGCCGTGGTGTGAGTCTCGCGGCGCGGTGCCGTGAGCAGTGGCGTCTGGTGGTCACGGGATCGCCGCACGATACGGGTTGCCGCGCTACGATAGAGGCGGCGTCATGAGAGCCACAGCGTCCGACGCGTCCCTCTGCCACTACCGCCTGAGCCGGGTCGAGTACGACCGGGCCGTAGAAGCCGGCGCGTTCGAGTCGGACGCCAGGCTGGAACTCATCGACGGAAACCTGCGCGCCGTGACACCAGAGGGGACCGCCCATACAACCGGCATGCACCTCATCGCGGACTGCCTGCGCCAGGTGTTCGGCTCCGGGTTTTTCGTGCGGATACAGAACCCGCTGGCAGTCGACGAGTACTCCGAACCCGAGCCGGACGTAGCCGTGGTGACCGGGACGGTCCGTGACTACCGGAACGCGCACCCGACGTCGGCGGTGCTCGTCGTCGAGGTGTCGGACGAGTCGCTGCACTACGACCGGACCGTCAAGCAGAGGCTGTACGCGCGAGCGAGGATTCCGGAGTACTGGATCCTCGCCATCCCCGATGCCCGTATCGAGGTCTACCGCGATCCGGGTGAAGACGGTTACCGCAGCGTCACCAGACATGCAGCGGGCGACAGCGTCGCTCCGCTCGCTCGCCCCGACGCACGGATCGCCGTCGACGATCTGCTACCCTGACGTCCGAACCGGCGCATGCTGGTCGCCGTGAGACGGATGCCGTAGCGGATTGACGAACCGCGCCGCGCATCAGGCCCACAACCAGTCCAGGTCGGAGAAAGCCAGTTTCCCTTCGAAGTTGTCGATGTTGTCCTGGACGTTGATGATGAGGCATCGGTCGGTGCCTCCGTTCCTGGTACCGCGCAATCCGCGCCCGATCATCTGGAAGTACAGATTCGGACTGTAGACCGGGCGCGCCACGATGATGACTCGCGTCCTCGGTGCATCGAAGCCCTCGCGAAAGACGCCGTAGTTGACGAGCACCCTGAGGTCACCACGACGAAACTCCTCGACGATTCTTCTGCGAGTCACGGTTTCGGTTTCTCCGCTCACAGCCCTGGACGGCACGCCGATTCTGCTCAAGAGTGCTGCGATAGTCTGTGCGTGCTCGACCGAGGTGGCGAATATGAGGACGGGCCACTCCGGATGGTCGTTCCGGACCCGTCTCTCATACGCGTCCATGATTCGATTCGTGCGCGCAGCGTCTCGTGCAATTCGATCTTCGACGCTACGCGGCAGCCACGGTGGCCGCGGTTTCGAGTTCATTTGCGTGCGCTCGTCAGTGTTCAGCGAGAACTGGCCGCCTTCGACGGTCTCGTGATCCGCCACGGCGAGCACGCGCATGCGCTGCAGTTCCGAAACGACCTGCTCGGGGTCGTCGCTGGCGAACGCCCCGGAATCGAGCCGGTTGCTTCCATAGCGCCTGACCAGTCTGGCTGTTTCCTCCGCGTCGTGTCCCCGATAAGGTGTTGCCGTGAGTCCGAGCAGAAACGGCTCGTCCTTCCGTTGCCAGCGGGTCAACCCGATTTCCTCCATCACGGACGTAAATGTCGGTGCGATGGATCGGTGCGCCTCGTCGAATACGACCAGGGTGCAGTCGGCCAGGAAGTCGTGCTCACCGCGAGGGTTCTGGAATCTGGCGTGTAGCGTTTGGATGGTTGCAACGACGACGTGCAGGTCGGTCGTCGGCAAGGGAGCGGGCTGCCCGGCCCACATCCGGGAAACACGCAGGCGGTGCCCGGATGCACCGACGTTGGACCACACCTGGGTCCAAGCCTCGACAGCCTGCTCGCACAGCTCGTCGCGGTCCGCGACCCACAGCACGGCGCCGTCAAAGCCGTCTTGGCACATCGCTTCTACGATCGCTTGCACCGCCACGCGGGTCTTTCCCGATCCGGTGGGGAGACTGATCATCCCGCGCCGGTCGCGGCCCTCCACGTGCAGGTTGGACCGGACGGCATCCGTGTTCGACTGCGCAGGCGTCCCCGGTGATCCGTCGCAAACCGGGCGAACCATGTTGCGCACCTTCGCGACGATGACCTTCTGGTAGTCGTGCAGTTCCGGTAGCGCGTACGGTCCATCGACCTCGACGAAGGGCGGACGACGTTCGTTCCGCTCACCCGCCCACTCGGCTGAGAAGCCGAGCGACCGCACGAAGTCGAGCGCGCGGGCCGATCCGGCCCATTGCCGCGGCGGGTCCAGATGCTCGATCTCGTGGCGGTACTGCTTGAGAGCTCCGGTGTGGTACGTTGCGATGGCTGCTTCGGCGAGCTCGACCCCACCGAGTGGTGAGGCGTCCTGCTGAAGTATCGTGAGCAACGAATGGGGAAGTTGTCGGCGCAGTGCTACTTCACCTACCGCCCTGAGCAGACGCTCGGCGTCGGTCGGAAGGGCATGGATGGCGGCGCGTCGCTCGCCTACCGACGGTGGAGGCGAGTAGCGCAGAATGCGTTCCGCTATCTTCAGTAGCACATGCAGGGCACTTGCTCGAGTCCTTTCGTCCGCGCCCTCTAGCAAACTGGTAAACCCTTGAACCAGTCGCAGGACGCTCACCAGTTCTACCTTCTCGTCCTCCGAACGGCACACCCAGATGTTGGAGGCGTGCAGGGCGCACTGACGCTCGTCGCCGCCAACGAGGATCCTGTCACAGCGCACGAGATGTGCACGTTCGTCGATGTTCGAGAAGTCTACTTTCAGTTCCTCCAGGGTCGTCCGGAACCCGGGCCATACGTCGCTCAAGGGGAGCGGTTCTCCTTCTCCGAAGAACCCGGCGTCGATTCCGCCGGCTCGACCAGATCGAATGCGGCCTTGATGCTGTCGGCCTTCGGGTGGGCCAGCAGCACGTCCCGAGCGGCCTTGCTCCTCGGTTGCGGCCCAAGGGCATCTTCGAACCGCACGACGCTGTCCGCCACGCGAATCCGGCCATGCTCCTTCAGCATCTGTACCGCCGGTGAGGCGACTTCAAGTTCCGGGTAGTGGTCGGGGCGAGA
>WTGR01000476.1 GCA_011523485.1 Acidobacteriota bacterium | reverse complement strand
CGCTCCAGGGAGATGCGCCCGTCGTTGACGCCCTCCGAGTAGAGCATCGGCAGCATCACCTGCAGGTTGCTCATGCCGGCCCGGTGCTGCGCGACGTTCTGCGCCGGGTCGAGCTTCTGCTCGCGCGTGTAGGCGACGTGATCGGTGGCTACCACGTGGACGGTCCCGCGCGCGATCCCGTCCCAGAGGGCGTCCAGGTCGCTCTGCTCGCGCAGCGGCGGCTGGCCGATGTACAGCCCCGGCGTGGGCCCATCGAACCGCTCGCGGGTCAGGTGCAGGTAGATGGGACGGGTCTCGACGTAGACGGGAAGGCCGCGCTGCTGCGCCGCCTCGGCCACGCGCAGGGCGCGCTCCGACGACAGGTGCACGATATAGATCGGCACGCCGGTCGCCTCCGCCATCGCCACCGCGCGCTGCGTCGCCGCCTCCTCGGCCGCCACCGGCCGGGCGTCGGCGAAGTAGGCGAGCGAGCCGCGGCCCTCGGCGACCATCCGTTCCGACGTGACTCGCACGATGGCGGCGTCCTCGCAGTGCATCATCATCAGCACGCCGTTCTCCCGTGCCGCGTGCATCGTGGTGACGAAGCCGGGAGCTCTGGCGTCGAACGTCGGCCGCACCATGAACACCTTGATGGTGGTCTGGCCGGCGTCGACGAGCGCCGCCAGCGAGTCCGCGTTGGCGCTGGCCGGATCCGAGACGATGGGGTGGAAGATGACGTCGGCGATGGTTTGCGTTTCTATCTCCGGCGTGGCGCGCGCCAGCGTCTCCGCAGGCGTTTCCCCGTCGGCGACGCCTCCGAAGTTCGAGATGGTGGTGATGCCGCCGGCCAGCGCGGCGCGCGAGCCGGACGTGTAGTCGTCCATCCGGATGCCGCCGAGATGCACGTGGGGATCGATCCCGCCCGGGAGCACCAGCAGCCCGCTCGCGTCGATGTCCTCCGTGTCGGCGTCGCGCGCCGCGAGGCCGGTTCCGATCTCCGTGACGGTCGCGCCGACGATCCGGACGTCGGCCGCCCGCAGTGCGCCGTCGGTGAAGACCTCGCCGCCCCGGATGATGATCTCCTGTTCCGATTGGGCCGAGGAGACCACTCCGATCACGACGAGTCCGGCAATGGCGACGAGTCTGCGCAGCCAGTTCATGACATCCTCCACTGCATCGCGTCCGCGGCTCCGCCGGGACGCGCAATCTTTCCGGAGCTTCCCATCGTTACGCGCTCCGCCGATTCGGCCCCCACGGCAAGGCGTGGTGCGGCACGCTCACTCCGACGCACGGATCGCGGCCTCGTTGCCGCCGGCTCCTTCTTCGCCTGCGGCGTCCCAGCGCTGGCGCCAGGATCCCCGCAGTGCATCCATGCGCTCCCGGTACTGCTCGGCGAGCTCCTCGGGCACGACGGCGTTCGCGAGGTCCGAGAAGAGCGTGACGTAGGGGGCGAGCACCGAGTCGCGCAGCAGCCGCTCGCCGGTCGGGACGTAGGCGATCACCGGCAGAACGACCAACGCGGCCGCGAGCAACGCGGCGACGAAGCCGGCCGCGGCGCCAGCGAGCCGGTCCGCCCACCCGAGCATCGCCGCCTTGAGCAGTCCCCGCAGGATGCGCCCGGCCAGCGCGCCGGCCAGCATCGTGCCCAGGAAGATCGCCAGGTAGCCGATGAGGTTCGCGGCCGGCGCCGGGATGTCCATCGCGCCCAGCACCGCCGCGGCGGCCAGTCCGTGGAACCGGGCGGCGAGGATGAACGCGGCCACGAGCGCTCCGATCCCGATCAGCAGGCGTGTCAGTCCCTTGAGCAGTCCCAACAGCACCAGCAGCCCGACGAGAACGAGCAGGAGGAGGTCGAACGCGTTCAGATCCATCGCGCCTCACCGTTGGTCGACGGGATCCCGGTGATCCGCGCCCAGCATCGCGTGGCATACCTGGCGGGCGATGTCGCGCGCGCGGCGAGATGCGTCCCGCGGCGTCCGGCTCGCCAGCAGCCGGTCCAGAGCCTGACGGCCGAGACCGGGCAGCGCGCGGCTCCGATCGGTCCGGGTGAACGCGCCCTTCGACCCGGTTCCGGCTACCCAGATGCGCACGCCGTCGGTGCGGCTCCAGGTCCACGCCTCCCGCACGCCCATGCGGAAGTACGGCGCAAGCTTGTCGCTCGAGTCCGCGCTGCGGTCGATCTCGACCACCAGGTCGGGGACGGGCGCACCCTTCCGCGTGTCCAGGTGGCCGTCGACGCGCATCGCGGCTCGCGCCCGAGCCGGATCGAGAAAGACGCAGGTGTCCGGCTCGAAGGCGCCGTCGTCGCTCACCAGCCGGCTCGCGCCCGCTACCAGGAGCTCGGCCGGCCGGTCCGCGGCCTCCAGCATCTGCTCGATCCGGCTGAACAGGGCCGAGAGCTTCCAGGCCCGCCACTCGTGGCTGACGCCGGGCGCAGCGACGAACTCCGCGCGTCCTGTCGCCACGTCGTAACGGCTGCGGGGCGCCTCGTCGTGATCGGTGAGACGGTCGTAGAGGCCGCGCGGCATGGCGACATCTATCCGGACCGGCGCGTCGGGGTTCGGGGGGGCGATCGGTTGCAGCGCGTCGTCCGTGCGGCGTGTCCGAAGATCGTGAGTCATGCACCACTCCAGTAGAGCGGGCGTTCGTCCGGGAGCCCGACCAGTATAGCGCCGCCAGACCCGTTCCAAGGCTCGGTGCTCGACCCCCGGGGACCCGGCCCGGGCGACCGGGCTTCGGAACGCACGTCGTTGCGTGCCACGGTGCAAGTTCCCGGCCTTGCACGGCAGCCGTGGGCGGCACGCCTCCGCGCGGGCCTCGATTTCCGCCGCGCTATGATCGACACGTGTTCCGACACTTGCGGAGAGCCGGCAAACGCCGGGAAGGGATGTTCCGATGACCCAGAGCCTGCAGCGTCTGGTTCCACTCGCGGCGGCGGCCGTCCTGACGGGTTACGGGTCCGCCTGGGCGCAGACGTCGGTGCCCGACGGCGAGTGGCACGCGATCGGCCGGGACGCGGCGAACACCAAGTACTCGCCGCTCGACCAGATCGACGCGGACAACTTCGCGGACCTGGAGATCGCGTGGCGCTGGACCTCGCTCTCCACCGCCGTGGCCGAGGCCAACGAGCGCATCCGTCCCAGTCAGTTCAAGTCGGTGCCATTGATGGCGGGCGGGCTGGTCTACGTCAGCACCGCGCTCGGGCAGGTGGCGGCGCTCGACGCCGGC
>WTGR01000537.1 GCA_011523485.1 Acidobacteriota bacterium | reverse complement strand
TGCGGTCGGGGTCGACGTAGCCCTGTCCGACGAGCCAGTCGAGGCCGTCCTCCTGATCGCGCAGCTCGAGCTCGCCGAAGCGCTGGTAGACGGGCCAGGTGGAGACGGCTCCCTTGCCGCTGGCGGTGCTGTTGTCGAGCACCCAGACGATGATGCCGTGCTGGGCCAGGAGCTGCCAGTAGAGCGTCTCGCGGCTCCAGGCGTTGCGCACCCGCTGCACGTGCGGGCCGCCGTAGATGTGCTGGTAGACGGGATAGCGGCGCGACGGGTCGAAGTCGGGCGGCCTGATCATCAGCGCTTCCATCTCGAACCCGTCGCGGTTGGCGACCTGCAGGAACTCGGGGTCGGGCAGGTCGTAGTCGCGGAGCGCGCGCACGTCGTTCGCGGCCACCACGCGCGCCACGGACCCGTCCGCCGCGTGGACGCGCACCTGGGGCGGCGTGGAGATGTCGCTCCAGTGATCGATGTAGTGCGTCAGCCCCGGATTGAACGTGGCCCCGTGCGTGCCCGGCGCATCCGACAGCCGGCGCAGGCCTGCGCCGTCGAGACCGGCGCGGTAGACGTCCAGCCCGATCGGGCTCCGTTCGGTGGCGGAGAAATAGACGACGCCATTTTGCTCGTCGACCCCGTGGACACGCCGGACCTCCCACTCGCCGCTCGTCACGGTGCGCTTCACCGCGCCGGATCGGTCGACGTGGTACAGGTGCTTCCAGCCGGAGCGCTCGCTCTGCCACAGAAAGGTGCCGTCCTCCAGCCAGATCGGTGGGCCGTTGACGTTGACCCACGCCTCGGTCGTCTCGCGCAGCACCTTCTCGATGGATCCGCTTTCCGGGTTCGCCAGGACCAGGTCGAGCCAGGTCTGCTCGCGGTCCTGTACCTGGAAGACGACGTGCGCGCTGTCCGGCGTCCAGTCGACGTTGACGACGAGCGGATCGGACGGCCGGTAGCCGGACAGATCGGCCCACGTCGTCGCGCCGCCGGCCGCACGGACGATGCCGAGCCGGACCACCGGATTGGTGTCGCCCGCCTTGGGGTACTCCCAGTGCTCGACCTCGGGGTGATAGGGAATGTGATCGAGCACGGTGAAGGTGGGCACGGCCCGGTCGTCGAGCTGCAGGTAGGCGATACGCGACGAGTCGGGGCTCCACCAGTAGCCGCGGAAGTTGCCGCGGCCGTAGATCTCCTCCTGGTACACCCAGTCGAGCTGTCCGTTCCGGACCCGCTCGCCGCCGTCGGTGGTCAGCGCGTGCTCGCGGCCGTGCTCGACGTCGACGACGACCAGGTTGCCGCCGCGGACGAAGGCGACGAGCCGGCCGTCGGGACTGAGCGACACCTCGTTCTCGGCCTCCGGGGTGGCGGTGAGCCGCCGCGCGCGCTCCGTGCCGATGTCGTAGTGGTAGAGGTCGTCGGCGAAGTCGAAGACCAACGCCGTGCGGTCCGCGTTCGACACGTGCCCCGCCTGCCGTGCGATGCGCCTGGCGTCGGCCGCGCTCAGGCCCGGCAGCGCCGCCACCGCCGCCTCGAACGGCGCGACCTCGTAGAGCGGCGTTCGCTCGCCCGTGAGGGCGTCCACCCGGACGAGGGGGCTGCCGGAGGGGTCCCGCGGCGAGCGCCGTTCGAGGTAGTGGCGGTCGTCCAGCCACGTCAGCCCGAACGGGGCGTTGCCGTCGAAGTTGACCCGCCGCGCCGGATCGAAGATGTCGGCGATGGTCAGCGTGCGCTGCTGGGCGTCGACCGGCGCCGGGAGGACGGCGAGGCAGGCGGCCGCCGCCACCAGGAAGCCGGCGACGAGAGCTCCGACCGATCCGCCTTTCCTCGACGAACCGTCTGGCGACGAGGGCGTCGGGTAGAGGACTGCGGAGGCGCGCGGCTTCCCGGAACCGCCGCGACGGGATTCGGGTCGGCGTCCGGACGCAGGAACGACGAAGGCGAACAGTCGTGCGCAACTCATGGGACAGCCTCCCGGCCGATATAATTCGGTGAACGCTCCATTCTATAGCGGCCGGTTTGCCGGCGCCGGAGGAACTCCATGACCTGCCTGCGATTCCTTGTCCTGTCGATTCTCGTCGCGCTGGCCGGCGTCGCGTCTCCGGCTCTCGCGGAACCGCGCGAGGCGCCGTCCGGCGCGGCCGCGCAAGAGGAGCCGGAGCGCCCGTACCTGCTCGAACGCATCGGCGATGCCGCTATCGGCCAGATCTACGCCGACGGCTTCGAGGGGCTGGACCTGCGCGAGAAGGTGCTGATCTGGCACCTGTACAACGCGGCCCTGGCCGGGCGCGACATCTTCTACGACCAGCGCTACGTCCACAACCTGGACATGCGCGAGACGTTCGAGCAGATCCTCACGCACGCCGACGGCGTCGAGGCGGAGACGCTCGAGGCGATCCAGCGCTACGCCAAGCTCTTCTGGATCAACACCGGACCGTACAACAACCTCACGGCACGCAAGTTCGTGCTGGAAGCGGCGCCCGAGGCGTTCCGCGCGGCGGCGCACGCGGCCGCGGCGGCCGGCGCCGGCTTCCCGACCGGCGACGGCGAGAGCCTCGACGCGCTGCTCGACCGCCTGGAGCCGCTGTTCTTCGACACCGGCGTGGATCCCATCCTGACCAACAAGACGCCGGCCCCCGGCGACGACATGCTGCTGTCGAGCGCCAACAACCTGTACGACGGCGTCTCGACGGCCGACCTCGAAGGCTTCGACGAGCAGTATCCGCTGAACTCGCGGCTGGTCAAGCGCGACGGCGAGCTCGTCGAGGAGGTCTACCGCATCGACGGCGGCGGCAAGTACGCGAAGGAGCTCACCGAGGTCGTCCGGCACCTGGAGGCGGCGATTCCCTTCGCGACCGAGCCGATGGCGACGGCGCTCGAGGCGCTGATCACCTGGTACCGCACCGGCGAGCCGCTGGACCGGCGGGCCTACGACATCGCCTGGGTGGCCGACCGGGATTCGCCCGTCGACACCATCAACGGCTTCACCGAGGTCTACATGGACGCGCGCGGCGCCAAGGGCGCCTGGGAGGCGCTGGTCTACTACGTCAACCGCGAGAAGACCGAGGCGATTCAGACCCTGGCCGAGCACGCGCAATGGTTCGAGGATCGCATGCCGTGGGATCCGCGCTACCGCAAGGCCGGGGTGCGCGGCATCACGGCCAACGCCATCGACGTGGTAATCGAGATCGGCGACGCCGGTCCGGTCACCCCGATCGGCA
>WTGR01000485.1 GCA_011523485.1 Acidobacteriota bacterium | reverse complement strand
TCGCCCCGTCGCCTCGGGCGAGAAATCGGCCGAACACGCTTTTCGCAAGAGGCTCAATTGTTAAGGAAAATGGCCGCCCGCCGCATTGGATACTTGTCAGTTGGACCGTGTGCTTTGGCGCCGAACAGCGTAGAGAGGAAAGACAATTGACATCGGATGCGAATTCAGGAGCAGCAATTGGTGCAACGCGCGTGCGCCGCCGTCGCGGCGCCGTCGCCGCGATCGCGGCAGCGGTCGGGTTGCTTGCGGCGGTTCCGGCGGCGGGCCAGCCGTCGGGCGCGGTGCAGGGAAGGGTCGTGGACGAAGGCGGCGGTGCACCGCTGGCGGCGGCCGTCGTCACTATCGAGGAGCTCGACCGGTCGGCCACCACGGGATCCGACGGCGCGTTCAGCTTCAGCGATGTTCCGGCCGGGGACTACAGCCTCACGGTCAGGCGGCAGGGATTCGCGCCGCTCACCTCACGTGTCACGGTCGCTGCGGGCCCGCCCGTGCGCCTCGACCTGCGGTTGCCGGTAGCGGCCTTCGAAGAGCGCGTTACGGTCACGGGCATTCGCGGCGAGCTGGGACTCGGTGAATCGACCGAGGCCGGCAGCCGCCTGGGCCTGCGCGCCATGGACATTCCGGCCTCGATCGACGTGATCGACAGCACGGTCATGCAGACGCGCGGCTTCCAGCGGATCAGCGACGCGCTGGAGACGGTGCCGGGCGTGCTCGCGGGCCACAGTCCGGCCGCGCCGTCGAGCTTCTCGGTGCGCGGTTTCACGCGCTCGCAGATCACCGTCCTGCGAGACGGGATCTGGCTCGGTCCCGCGAATATGGTCATGCGGCCGCAGAACACCTTCAACCTCGACCGCGTGGAGCTGCTCCGCGGCCCGGCGTCGGTGCTCAACGGCCAGGGCGCGGTGGCCGGCACGGTGAACGCCGTCACGAAGCAGGCGACGGCGACGGACGCGCCCGAGTTCAACGCGTTGCTGTCGTACGGGCGGTTCAACACGCATCAGACGGCCGTCGGTGTGAACGGGCCGATCAGCGACACGCTCTGGTACCGCTTCGACGTCAGCCGCTACGGCTCCGACGGCTTCGTCGACCGCATGCGCCCGAGCTCGTCCAACGTCACCGGCAACCTGCTGTGGCGGCCCGCCGCGCGGGCCCTGTTGCGGTTCAGCGTGGACTACCTGGCCGACGACGTCGGGTCGTATTTCGGCACCCCGCTGCTGCCGGCGGCGACGATCGGCGAACCGCTCGACGTGATCACCGCTGCCACCGGCGAGGGAATCGATGCCCGCACGCGTTTCCTCAACTACAACGTGACCGACGCAGTGAACGATTCGTCGCAGCTTCTGCTGCGCGCCGACGCCGAGGTGCAGCTTGGCGATGGGGTCACGCTGCGCAACACGGTCTACAACTTCAACGCCAAGCGGAACTGGCAGAACGCGGAAGGCTTTCCGTACTGCACCGCCGTCGTCGACGTCTGCACGACGGTGGGCCAGATCCAGCGCTACTACGGCTACTTCTTCGTCGACCACGACCAGAAACTGCTCGGGGACCGCGTGCATTTCGACATCAGGACCCCGGTCGGCGGGCTCGAGAACCGGGCCACCGCTGGCTTCGAGGCGTCGACGCTCGACTTCGAGCGCGGTCGCGGGTTCCGCCGGCAGCTCCCGCTCGCAGCGGGCGACGCGGTCGATGTCTTCAACCCGGTGCCCGGCACCTACGGGCGGCGCGAGCTGCGCGGCATCAGCCCGACCTACATCGATTCTTGGGCGTTCTTCGCCGAGGATTCCCTGCCGCTGGGCGACCGCGTCAGGCTGACCGGCGCCTTGCGCTATGAGGCCATGGATCTCGAGCGCGTGAACCTGGACGCGGCCGGCGCGGTGGAGCCGAGCGGCTTCGTGCGCGCGTTCCGCTGGTGGAGCTGGCGCACCGGCGCGGTCGTGAACCTGCGCAGCGACCTCGTGGCGTACGGCCAGCTCAGCAACGCGAAGGATCCCGTCAACGCCAACATCCTTCTGGTCAACGCGAATCAGGATTTCGACCTCACCGACGCAAGGCAGTGGGAGGTGGGTCTCAAGGCCGACCTGGACGGGGGACGCACGCAGGTCACTGCCGCCTGGTTCGACATCGAGCGGGACGACATTCTGGAGCGGTTCGCCCTGGACAGCGCCACGACGATCGGCGGCATCCGGTCGCGCGGACTGGAACTGTCGGTATCCACCCGCCCGAACACGGACGCGCGCGTCGGGGCGAGCCTCGCCTACACGGGCGCCGAGTTCGTGCCGTCGGCCAATTTCGTCCGGTTCGCCGGGAACACGCCGCCCAACGTGCCGACCGCCGCCGGCAATCTCTGGGGCAGCTACCGGAACATCGGCGGCGCGCCGCTCGAGGCGGGCGCCACGGTGCGCATCGTCGGCGATCGCCAGGCCAACAACGCCAACACGATCGCCCTCAACGGCTACGCGCACGCGGATGCCTACGTCGCGCTGACGCTCGACCCCGTGCGCGTGACGTTCAACGTCGACAACCTGACCGACACGGCGTACGCTTCCTGGTCCGACATCTTCTACCTGGGGCAGACCGATCCGTCGTTCATCTACGCCAACCAGGTCATGCTCGGGGCTCCGAGGACCTACTCGGTGATGCTGCACGTCGAGTTCTGAGACGGCTGCGGGTGGACGAGTCCGGGCGGCATCGCGCGCAATGACGTTGTTCAACCGCTGGCGCACCGCTTCCGCGTCGACGAAGGCGCGGGCACCGAACTCTACGTGTCGCGCCGGACGGCCGAGGTCGGGATGGCGAGCACGCGCCGCGAGCGCGTGCTCGCCTGGCTGGGCGCGATACCGCACTGGTTCTACCTGCCGCAGTTGCGTGTCGACCGCCCGCGGTGGGGCGCGCATACCGTATTCCGGCCCGATGTGGTGGCACGAATTGTGACGCGAAAGCCGCCGCCCGCGAATGGACGCATCCATCGACCCGCCTGCTGCGGGCTCGCCTCGCCTTTCGGTCGAGATCTCGACACAGCCCGCGCCGCTAGCGACACGAAGCCGAAGCCGATGGTACGATCCATGGATGGTGCGCAGCCGTGGCGATGGAGAAGGAAACGTATCGAGGTCGGCGTGGACGACCGCGCGCGCGTTGCTCGCCGCGCTGTCGGCACTTGCCGTGCCGGACGCGAACCCGGCCGGCGCGCAGTCGCTGCAGCCGGCGGGCTGGGACGCCGGC
>WTGR01000151.1 GCA_011523485.1 Acidobacteriota bacterium | reverse complement strand
TGGGGCGTGGCCAAGCGGTAAGGCGCGGGACTTTGGATCCCGTATTCGAAGGTTCGAATCCTTCCGCCCCAGCCACCCGCGGGAGACGCAACCAGGCGCAGAGATGCGGCGCTGACCAGGAACCGTGCCGACTCACAACGGAGATCTGAAGCTGTTCGCGGGCAGCGCCCATACGGCGCTGGCGGAGGAGATCGCCGGCGTCCTCGGGGTGCCGATGGGCCGCGCGGCGCTACGGCGCTTCTCCGACACCGAGGTGTCGTTTCAGATCGACGAGAACATCCGCGGCACCGACGTGTTCGTCGTGCAGCCGACCTGCACCCCGGTGGACGAGCATCTGGTCGAGTTGTGCGTGATGATCGACGCCTTCCGGCGGTCTTCGGCGGCCCGCATCACCGCGGTGATGCCGTACTACGGCTACGCCCGGCAGGACCGCAAGGACAAGCCGCGGGTGCCGATCTCGGCGAAGCTGGTCGCCAACCTGGTGAGCGCGGCGGGCGCCAACCGCGTGCTGACGATGGACCTGCACAAGGCGCAGATCCAGGGGTTCTTCGACATCCCGGTCGACCACCTGTTCGCGACGCCGGTATTCATCGACTACCTGACGCGCGCCGGCTACCGGGGCCACGTTACGATCGTGTCGCCCGACGCCGGCGGCGTGGAGCGGGCGCGCGCCTACGCGAAGCGGCTGGACGCGGACTTGGCGATCATCGACAAGCGCCGGTCCGAGGACGGACACGCCGAGGTGATGCACGTCGTCGGCGAGGTCCGGGGCCGCGTGTGCGTGCTCCTGGACGACATCGTCGACACGGCGGGAACGCTGCAGCAGTCGTCGCGGGCGCTCGAGAAGAGCGGCGCCGCCGAGATCATGGCCTGCGCGGTGCACGGCGTGCTCTCGGGACCCGCGTTGGAGCGGGTGGAGGATTCCCCGCTCGAGAAGCTCATCGTGACCAACACGATTCCCCTGCGCCCGGCGTTCGAGCGGTCCGAGAAGGTCCGGGTGCTGTCGGTCGCGGGGTTGCTGGGCCGGGCCATCCAGAGCATTCACCAGGAGACTTCGGTGTCGTCGCTGTTCGTGTAGGAGAAGAGAGAAGATATGCAAGCCACTTTGGTCGCCGCCACCCGGCAGACGCGCGGCAAGAACGAGGCGCGCCGGCTGCGGCGCACGGGACGGTTGCCTGCCGTCGTGTACGGCAAGGCGCCGGTGGAGAGCGTGGCCGTCGACGTCGACCCGAAGGCGGTGCTGCGCATCCTGCACTCGGAGTCGGGCGTCAACACGCTCGTCGACCTGCAGGTGGACGGCAGCGATTCCGGCAAGGTGCTGATCAAGGACATCCAGCACGATCCGGTCACCGACGCCCTGCTGCACGTCGACTTCTTCCACCTGGCGATGGACAAGGCGATCACCGTCACGGTGCCGGTGACGCTCCGCGGCGAGGCGGCCGGCGTCAAGCAGCAGGGCGGGCTGCTCGACTTCGTCACGCGGGAGTTCCAGATCGAGTGCATGCCGGCCGAGATCCCGGAGCACGTCGACGTCGACGTCAGCGACCTGATGATCGGCGACGGCGTGCGGGTCCGCGACGTGGCCGAGGGAGCGGACTGGACGCCGGTGAGCGATCGCGACACGCTGCTCGTGCACGTGACGACGGCCAAGACCGGTTCCGACGAGGACGAGGAGGAGGAGGCCGAGGCGGAGGCGGAAGGCGCCGAGGGCGAGGCCGACGGAGGCGACGGAGCGGACTAGGAGACTGCGCCGCAGAAACGGCGTAGACCTTCTGGTCAGGCCCGGCTGGGCGGCAATCGGAGGCCGCGGCGCGACCGCAGCGGTCGCGTTCGCCAGGTCGCGCGGGTCGGGAATGGAGGCCGCGTGCGGTTGATAGTCGGCCTCGGCAATCCGGGCGCGCAGTACCGCGGGACGCGCCACAACGTCGGCTTCGAGGTGATCGACGTGCTGGCCCGGCGTCTCGACCTGGGTTTCGAGAGCGCGCCGGCCGACGCGGTCCTGGCGCGGCAGCGCGGGCCCGGCGCCCGCGTGATGCTCGCCAAGCCGCTCACCTACATGAACCGGAGCGGCGGTGCGGTGCAGGCGTTGCGCCACTACTTCCGGATCGAGCCGGAGGCGTTGCTCGTGGTGGCGGACGACGTCAATCTGCCGCTGGGGCGGCTGCGTGGCCGGAAGAACGGGTCGGACGGCGGCCACAACGGGTTCGCCTCGATCATCGCGTCCCTGGGCACCGGCGATTTCGCCAGGTTGCGGATCGGGGTGGGCCGGGGCGACACGCGGCGGTCGCTGACCGCCCACGTGCTGGCGCGGTTCGGCGCGGACGAGCAGGAGGAGATGGAGGCGGCCGTCGAGCGTGCCGCCGACGCCGTCGAGACGTTCGTCGAGGACGGCATCGACAGGATGATGAACCGGTTCAATTGAAGCCGCGAGGCTCCTTGCCGCCGTGTCCCGGCGGCCGCCGAGTCCGAAGGGAGACCAATGAGCGAGACGCGACAGTACGAGGTTGTGTACGTCGTCAGCCCGGAGATTGCCGAGGAGGGGGTCACCGAGCTGCACGAACGGATTGCGGAGATCGTCGGGCAGTTGGGCGGCAGCATCGACAAGACCGACAACTGGGGGCGCCGGCGCCTGGCGTACGAGATCGACCGCCACCGCGAGGGGACCTACGTCATCGAGCTGGTGACCGGTCCGGGCACGCTGGTGACCGAGCTGGACCGCCGGCTGCGGGTGATGGAGCAGCTTCTGCGGCATCTCATCGTGCGCGTGGACGAGGACCTGCGGAAGGCGGCGCGCGCCCGCGAGCGGCGGCAGAGCCGCGAGCAGCGGCGTCAGGCGCGGCGGGCCCCGGCGGGTCTCGGTGCGCCGGCTGCGGCGGCGCCCGCGGCGGCGGCGTCCGGCGCGACGGCGCCTTCCGAACCGGCTGCGCCGGCGGCGGCCGCCGCGCCGGTGGCCGCGGCGGCTGCCGCACCGGCTCCCGTGCCCGCGGCGGCTTCGGATGCGTCGGCAGCGCCGGTCGCGCCGTCGGAACCGGCCGCGGTGACGGAACCGGCCGCGGTGACGGCTGCGGTCACGCCGCCGGAACCGGCCGCGTCGTCGGAACCGGCCGCGCCGCCGGAAGCGGCTGCGTCGCCGGAACCGGCCGCGTCGCCGGAACCGGCCGCGGGGGAGGATGCGGCGAAGACCGCGGAGGTGTCCAATGAGTGACGAGCGGGGCGGCAG
>WTGR01000272.1 GCA_011523485.1 Acidobacteriota bacterium | reverse complement strand
GACCAGCTCGGGCTCGACGTGGCGATCGACAACGTGGATCGGATTCAGGACCCCGGTTCGTTCGTCTTTACGCCCAGCTCACGACTGCGGAACGCTTACCGGTCGAGTGCCGCCCACTTCGTACCCTACGTGCTCGAAGGCGAATCGGTGCTCTGGAAAGGCGGCCTCTTCGATCTCGATCTCGACGTCCGGGTGCGCAAGCTGGCAATCAGCCCCGCCGGCGCCGCGGTGGACCTGGTAATCGAAGGGACCCGGATCGCCCAGGCGTTGACCGTCGGCGAGCAGGAGATCATCGTCGAGACCCACATCCTGGCGCGGCCGGAAGGCGGCCGCGTGCGCTGCCACCTCCGTCACATGGGGCGCATCGTGTTCCGGGACACGGCCTTGGCCGGCGGCGTCCCCTTCTCGCCAGGATACGGAATCCGCGAGCCGCAAACCGGACGTATGCCGTGAGTATCCTGCGCGCTGCCGGCGCCGGGGTTGCTCGGGAATCTGACCGTCGAATCGCTCGGGCTGCCGGCTCCCCTGACAGATCCCCATGAACCGTACCCGTGACGACCGTCCACGCGCCGCCGACAGTCGCGATGCTTGCGACTCGTTCCGTGCGCGGGCCAGGCCCCAGGCGCCGCGCGCTGAGCGATAGGGAATGGCACGCTTTCTCGTAACCGGTGGCGCGGGGTTCATCGGGTCCCACGTTGTCGAAGCCCTGACCGCGCGTGGTGACTTCGTGCGCGTGGTGGACGATCTCTCCACCGGCTCCGTCGAGAATCTGCCGCCGGATGCCGACATCGAGTTCATCGAGGCGGACCTGGCCGAGCGGCGCGTGACGGAGACCGCGGCGGCCGGTATGGACTGCGCCATCCACCTCGCTGCGATTCCCTCCGTACCACGTTCCGTGAAAGAGCCCCGCCGCTCCCACCGCGCCAACGTCGAGGCGACACACGAACTCCTGCTGGCGGCCCGGGACGCCGGCGTCCAGCGGGTGGTGCTCGCGAGTTCGTCGTCGGTCTACGGCGAGTCGGAGACACTGCCGAAACACGAAGGAATGCTCCCGGCGCCGATATCGCCCTACGCCCTCCAGAAACTGATCGGCGAACGCTACGCAGCCCTCTACACGAAGCTCTATGGACTCGAAACCGTCGTTCTGCGACTGTTCAATGTGTTCGGGCCGCGGCAGTCTCCGGCGTCCCATTACTCAGGTGTGATTTCGCTCTTCACCGCGGCGCTGCTCGCCGGCGAGGCGCCGGTGATCGACGGAGACGGCGAGCAGACGCGTGACTTCACGTTCGTGACGGATGTTGCGCGGGGAGTGCTCCTCGCGTGCGAAGCGCCGGCAGCGGCGGTTTCGGGCCGGGTCATCAATCTTGCACGCGGGGAGCGGACGTCGGTGAACACCATCTACGCAACGCTCGAGCGGGCGACCGGCACGTGGGCGCCGGCACGGCACGCCGACCCGCGGCCGGGCGACGTCCGACACTCGCACGCCGACGTCACCCTCGCCCGCGATCTGCTCGGATTCGAAGCCGGCGTTGCGGTCCAGGAGGGACTTCGGAGGACGGTGGCGTGGCAACGGGCAGATGGGCCGTTCGCCGGACTGCGGACCAAGCGCTCCGGTTCGCGGTATTGAAGCCGGGCGCCGACGACCGGCAACGCTGCGAGACCGGACGTGCCGCGGCGGTCCGCTAGACTCGGAATCGAGCGGACGACCGGTACGGATTCTGTGAGGGACCACTCGAAACAGCAGGTCAAGGACCACTGGGAGCACGAACCCTGTGGCACCAGGTCCGGCGCCAGTCCCGACAGGGAGACCTGGTTCGACGAGATCTACGAGTCACGGTATGAGGGAACGAAGTACCTTCGCGATTTCGCCCGCTTCGACGAGGCGCGCGGCAAGCGCGTGCTGGAAATCGGCGTCGGCGCCGGCAGTGATTTTCGAAACTGGGTGGAGAATGGGGCCCACGTCACCGGGGTCGATCTCACGGAGGCCGCCGTACGCCTGACCTCCGAGCACCTGAAGGTGAAAGGGCTCGAGACGGTGAACCATGAGCTGCGGTTGGCGGACGCCGAGCATCTGCCGTTCGAGGACGACACGTACGACATCGTGTATTCGTACGGAGTGCTTCACGTCACTCCCGACACCGAACGAGCATTCGCAGAGGCCTACCGGGTCCTGAAACCGGGGGGCCAGCTTCGCGCCATGATCTACCACGTGCCGTCGTGGACGGGCTTCATGCTCTGGGTTCGCTACGGAATGTTGGCCCGGCGACCTCTGGTCTCCCAAAGGCAGGTCATTTTCGAGAGGTTGGAGAGTCCCGGAACCAAGGCCTACACGCTTCAGGAGGCCAGGACGCTGGTTGCGTCCGCGGGTTTTGACGTTGATTCGGCGGAGTCCCGACTCTGCCCGGGAGACTTCCTGGACATCGTGCCCAGCGCGCAATACCGAAGGTGGTACTACAGAGTGATCTGGGCTCTCTATCCGCGCTGGCTGGTGGCGCTGCTCGGTGACCGGTTCGGGCTCAATCTATTGATTCACGCCGTCAAACCGGCATCGGACTGATCGCGGCGACGATTCCGCACGGCTCGCCTTCAGGCCCAACGCTCGCGCCAGGCGATCCACATGAGCACGACCCAGAGCCGTTGCTCTTCGGCCATGCCGGCGAGGTGTCGGCGCCACGCGTCGCGGACCGGACCCGGGCGCAGGCCCGCCGCTTCGACGCGGTCGGCGCGCAAGTGATGTTCCGCCCAGTCCCGCAGCGGCCCGCGCAGCCAGTGATCCAGCGGAATGGCGAACCCCACCTTGGGCCGCTCGACCAGGTGCGGAGGGACGTAGCGGTACAGCACCTGGCGCAGGATCCATTTCGTCGCGCTCGCGCGCAGCTTCATCCTGAACGGAAGCCTCCACGCCCACTCGACGATGCGGTGATCGAGCAACGGCGAACGCACCTCCAGGCTGACCGCCATGCTGGCGCGGTCCACCTTGGTCAGGATGTCGTCCGGCAAGTAGTTCAGCGTGTCGATGAACAGCATGCGCGACAGTGCATCGCCGAGCAGGCCGCCGGGCTCGGCGATGGCGGCGGTGACCTCGGCATCACCGATGTGCGGCAGCAGTTCACGGTGATGCCAGGCGTTGATGCGGTGGTAGCGCATGCGGCCTTCGCCCACCGCAAGCCGCTGCCGCTGGTGGCGCATGAAATCTTCCAGCCGCGGCGGCCGGCACGATTC
>WTGR01000672.1 GCA_011523485.1 Acidobacteriota bacterium | reverse complement strand
CGGTTCCGGACGATCTGATCGACGTCAACGTCCGCATCGACTACGGCAAGCTGCGCCATCTGCTCGTGGTCGGCCGGCAACTGAACGGCAACTTCGACCTGCTGCGACAGGTCATCGGTGAGGAAACCGTGGAGACCCCGATCCAGCCCGGCTTTCCCCTGGAACGGCTGGACCAGCCCGAGAACTTCCTTTCGCTCCTGCACTACTTCGGTCTGCTGAGCATCCGGCAAGTGGTCGACGGGGTACCCCGGCTCGGTATTCCCAACCAGACGGTCAGGCGTCTGCTGTACGAGTATCTGCGCGATGCCTACCGCGACGTGGAGGTGTTCTCCGTCAATCTGTTCACGTTCGACGGCCTGCTGCGCCGGATGGCCAACGAGGGCGCCTGGGAGCCGGTCGTCGCGTTCCTGCGCGACGCCATCGCTGCGCAGACCGGGGTTCGCGACTACATGGGCGGCGAGAAGGTCATCCAGGGATTCCTCGCCGCCTATCTGAGCGTGACCGACCACTTCGTGTTCCGCTCGGAAGCGGAGCTCGGCAAGGGCCACGCGGACATCTGCCTGGAGCCGCTCGTCGCCCGGTATCCCCACCTGCGTCACGGTTTCCTGATCGAGCTCAAGTACATCAAGCGAAGCGAGGAGCGTGCCGAGACCCGGGTCGCGGCCGCGGTGGTCGAGGCGTCTGCGCAGTTGCGGCGGTACCTTGCGGACGCCCGCCTGGCGCGCCAGTATCCCGCGGTACGGTTCGTCGGTCTGGCGGTGGTGTTCCACGGGTGGGAGATTGTGGGCTGCGAACCGGTGTCCGGGTCGTCCGGGTAGTTGCGTTCGCACATGCGGCACGCGCTTTGCTTGAAGAACAGAGATGCAAGAATCCGAGACACTCCTGGTTGCCGTTGACTCGCACGACCGCGAAACGGGGCTGGTGGACAAGATGACAGCCCACCGAGAGGGGATCCTGCACCGTGCCTTTTCGATCTTCGTCTTCGACGAGGGCGGCCGGTTGCTGCTGCAGCGACGCGCGACCGGCAAGTACCACTCGGGTGGTCTCTGGTCCAACACCTGCTGCAGCCACCCGCGGGCCGGAGAGAGTCTGCTGGACGCCGCCCACCGCCGGCTGCGCGAGGAGATGGGCTTCGACTGCCCCCTGGAGGCTGGGTTCGGCTTCGTCTACCGGGCGGCGCTGGACGGTGGGTTGGTGGAGCACGAATTCGATCACGTTGTCGTCGGGCGGTTCCAGGGAACTCCCGTTCCCGACGTGCGCGAGGCGGATGAATGGAAGTGGGAGCGCGTCTCGGCGATCCGGTCACAGCTCGCCGAAAACCCCGGGGCGTTTACCGCGTGGTTCAAGCCCGCCCTCGAGGGACTTCTCGCACGCGGTTTCCCGCGGTGACGGTTTTCCACCTGCCGAGGACGCGAGGCGCTACAATCGCGCTGTCTGGAGGGTGTCATGGCAGGACGCGATTCGCCCGCGGCGGCGCACGCGCGGCGGCGGGAAACTGGCGCGCCGGGACTTTCTCGGCCGGATGATCGCCGCCGGAGCGTCGCTGGCGGCGGCCGGCGTTGTTCAACCGCCTCGTGATCGAGTTTCTGAAACGACACACGTCCGCCGCCCGCGGCTAGGGCTCTCCGCGTGCGGTCGGAGCAAGGAGTCGACATGTCCAGGTTGCTGCTCGGGTTCCCGGCGGGAGTCGCCGCCGCCGTCGCGTTGCTCGTCCCGCCGCAGGCGGTCGCCCAGATCGATACCGCGACGGACGTGACGCAGGAGGAGTACATGGCGGTCAGGAACGCTCCGGAGGGGGGCGTCGACCGGCAGGTCAAGGTGGTCGACATCGGCAAGTCGAACGTCGCTGTGGGCATCCTGCATCGCGACGCCCTCGAGCCGGACGACGGGCCGGCGCGCGGCATCGTGCATACGCTGGTGACCGAGGTCTACTACATCGTGTCGGGAGCCGGCACGCTGATGACCGGCGGGACGATCACCGAGCGCGGCGACATTCCCGAGGACAGCCACATCGTCCAGGTGCTGGTGGGCGAAAGCTACCGCGCCGCGGCCGAGGGCGGCCGGGTGCGCGATGTCTCGGAAGGCGACATCGTGGTGATCCCGGGCGGCGTGTTCCATGGCTGGACCGCGATTCCGGACCACGTCACCTACCTGAGCATCAGGCCGGATCCGGACAAGGTGCTGCCGGCCGGTTGGGTGAACCCTCTCATTCAGTAGCCGCGCCGCGGTGTGGACGGTCGTCCGAGCCGTGGATTCAAGTCGTGCTTCCGGTCGTCGCCCGGCGGCCGGTGGAACGGGCTGTATTTGAGGACGAGGAGGCAGACATGTCTGCACGAGGGATGAGAGTCGCGGCGGTCGTCGTGTTCGGCGGGCTGCTGGCGGTCGGGGCGTTGCCGGCGAATGCGCAGACCGACAACGGCGAGTGGCGGAGCTACGGCGGGGACATCGCGAACACGCGCTACTCGCCGCTCGACCAGATCGACGCCGAGAACTTCAACGACCTGGAGGTCGCCTGGCGGCTGAACACGGCCAACTTCGGGCCGGAGCCGGAGTTCAACTTCCAGGCGACGCCGCTGATGGTGGACGGCGTGATCTACACCACGGCGGGCCTGCGCCGGGCGGCGGTCGCGGCCGACGCGGCGACCGGCGAGTTGCTCTGGATGCACCGCCTCGACGAGGGCGAGCGGGCCGCGGTGGCGCCGCGGCGCCGGTCGGGCCGCGGTCTCGCCTACCGCGACAACGGCGCGGACGGGGAGATCTTCTACGTGACCCCGGGCTACCGGCTCGTCGGCCTGAACGCGAAGACGGGCGAGCGCCTGGCCGGCTTCGGCGAGGACGGGATCATCGACCTGATGCAGAACATGGATCAGGAGATCGACCCGCTGGCCGGCGAGATCGGGCTGCACGCCACGCCGCTCGTGGCCGGCGACACCATCGTCATCGGGGCCGCCCACGTTCCCGGCAGCGCGCCGCGCTCGATGCGCAACACCAAGGGCTACATCCGCGGCTTCGACGCGAACACCGGGGTCCGCAAGTGGATCTTCCACACGATCCCCGGTGCGGACGAGTTCGGCAACGACAGTTGGCTGAACGACTCGTGGCGCTACACCGGCAACACCGGGGTGTGGGGCCAGATCAGCGCCGACCTCGAGCTCGGCATCGTCTATTTCGCGACCGAGATGCCGACCAACGACTACTACGGCGGCCACCGGCACGGGGACAACCT
>WTGR01000475.1 GCA_011523485.1 Acidobacteriota bacterium | reverse complement strand
TGATCCGGTTCGCGGCGGCGAGGTAGCTCTCGAGCAGGAGCGGCGAGAGGCCGAGGACGTCGCCGATGTTGTCGAAGCCGTAGCTGGACGTATCGGGCGGCAGCAGCGACGACACGTCGACGTCGAGGGCGAGCAGATCGCGCACTGCGTTGCGGTACTCGGCCCGGTTCAGGCGGTGCAGAACGGCCGGGCGGCCCGGATCGGGGTTGGCGTCCGCGGCGGCGTCGAGCCGGCTCTCGATCCACGTCGCGACGCGATCGTAGGTATCCGCCGCCGGCCGCGGACGACCCGCGGGCGGCATCGAGCCGTTCCGGAGCCGCCGGACGACGTGTTCCCAACGCTCCGCATCACCGGCGATCTCGCCCATGTCGAGCAAGTCGAAAGCCAGGCCGGTCTCGCGCCCGACGGTCGAGCGCTGGTTGTGGCACGCCTGGCAGTAACGGCTCAGGACCGCCTGGATCTCTGCGCCGACGCCGGTTTCGCCCGCCGTTGCCGCGCCGCGTTCGCTCGACGTTGCAGCTCCACCCGCCGGCTGCGCAATGCCGGGCTGCGCCGAGCCCGGTCCCCCGAGCCCGGCCACCAGCAACGCCACCACCACGAACCGCGGTCCCGGCATCCCCCGCATCTCCAGTCCCTCAGTTCCTCAACCGCGCATCAGACGCCCGCCCGGCAACTGTCGCGCGATGGATCCGGCAGGCGCTCCGGCGCGCCGGCCGTGTAGCATGCCTCGACAGGTCTTCACCGCACCGCCCGCGGCCACGCCGAACAGGGCATCAGACTCCCGTCAGGTACCGCAGCTCCCCGGTGCTGTCGCCGAAGCGCTCCGTCGGCACGTCCATCATGCCCAGCAGCGTCAGGTAGAGGTTCGTCAGCGGCGTCTCGTCCGCGTAGCGCAAGTGGCGGTTCCCCTCGAGCTGTCCCGCCGCGCCGCCCGCGACCAGGATCGGCAGCTTCTGGATGTTGTGCAGGTTGCTGTTGCTCATCCCGCTGCCGTAGAGAATCGCCACCTGGTCCAGCAGCGTGCCGTCGCCGTCGGGCGTCGCCCGCAGCCTGTCCAGGTAGTAGGAGAAAAGCGACGTGTGGTACGTGCCGACCTTGGTCAGCTTCTCCAGGCTCTCCGGCCGGTTCTCGTGGTGCGACAGCGCGTGGTGCGGATCGGGAACCCCGATCTGCGGATAGGTCTGCGCGGTCAGCTCCGGCGTCATCAGGAAGGAGATGACGCGGGTCAGATCGGCCTGGTAGGCCAGGACCTGCAGGTCGAACATCACCTTGACGTAGTCGTCGAACGAGGCCGGGATGCTCCCCGACGGCCGATCCACCACCGGCAGCTCGCGGTCGGCGTCCGCCTCGGCCCGCTGGATGCGGCGCTCGACGTCGCGCACCGCGGCGAGATAGTCGGTCAGCTTGGCCCGGTCCGCCGCGCCCAGCCCGTCCTGCAGGCGGGCCACCTTGCGGGTCACGGCGTCGAGGATGCTGCGGTCCTTGCGCATCCGCTCGCGCCGCGCCTCCGGGTCGGTGCTCGTGCCGTCCCCGAAGAGCCGCTCGAAGAGCGCGCGCGGGTTGCTCTCCATCGGCAGCGGCGTCGTCGGCGTGCTCCAGGACAGCGTGCTGATGTAGGCGCAACTGAAGCCGGCGTCGCAGGCGCCGCCGAACTCCGGCAGCCCGATGCCCACCTCCAGCGAGGCGAGCTGCGTCTGCTGGCCGAGCTTCGCCGCCGCGATCTGGTCGACCGACACGCCCGCCTCGAAGTCGGCCCCCTCGGTCGGCTTCGCGTGCACGCCGGTCAGGAACGCGCCCGTGATGCGTCCGTGCCCCCCGGCCGGGTCGCCCGGCATCTGCGCCGCCGGTGCGTGATCGAGATTGGACAGCACGACCAGGTTGTCCCGGAACGGCTCCAGCGGCTTCAGGATCGGCGTGAACTCGAAGCCCGTCCCCTCCGTGGGCGGGGTCCAGTTGCGCATCACGGCGCCGTGCGGGACGTACACGAACCCCAGGCGCGGCTTCGGCCGGGCCGCCGTCCGGCTCAGCGCGGTCAGCGCCGGCACCATCCCGTCGAGCAGCGGCAGCGCCACCGCCGTTCCGAGTCCGCGCAGCACGGTACGCCGCGGCAGCGTCTTCTTCGTGATGATCATGAATCCGATCTCCTCATCTGGAACGGGAGACTCCGGGCGACGCCGAGAATCAGCGACGACCAGCGGTAGTCGTTCGCCGCGGCATCCCGCACGATGGCGCGGATGGCCGGGCGGTCGTAGTATTCCACCCCGCGCCCGAGGGCGTAGGTCAGCAGCTTCTCGGTGACGGTCGTGACGAATTCCTCGCGCCGCTCCAGCAGTATGTCACGCAAGCCGGGAAAGCCGTCGAAGGCGGTCCCGTCGGGCAACGTGCCGGAAGGATCGATGGGCGTGCCGGCGACGCCGGTGTCGCGCCACTTGCCGACCGCGTCGAAGTTCTCGAGGGCGAACCCGAGCGGGTCCATCCGGGCGTGGCAGTTCGAGCACACCGGGTTGGCGCGGTGCGCCTCCAGCCGCGCACGCAGGGAGGTGACCGTACCGTCGTCGGCCCGCTCCGGCAGGTCCGGCACGTCGGGCGGCGGCGGCGGGGGCGGTGTGCCGAGGATGTTCTCCAGCACCCACTTGCCGCGCACGACCGGCGAGGTCCGCGTAGCCAGCGACGTCACGGTCAGGACGCTGCCGTGGCCGAGCAGGCCGCGCCGCTCCTCGCCCGGCAGGTCGACGCGCCGGAAGCGGGAGCCGTACACGTTGGGAATCCCGTAGTGGCGGGCGAGACGCTCGTTGACGAAGGTGTAGTCCGCGTCGAGCAGCTCCACCACGCTCCGGTCGTCCCGCATCTGGCTCTCGACGAACAGCTCCGTCTCGCGCACCAGCGCGTCGCGCAGGTTGTCGTCGAATCCGGGAAACGCATTGACGTCCGGGGTCACCGTGCGCATGCGGCGCAGGTGCAGCCACTGCGCGGCGAAGCTCGAAACAAGCACGCCGGCCTTCTCGTCGTCGAGCATCCGGCGCACCTGCCGTTCCAGCACCGCCGGCTCTCTCAGACGTCCCGCCGCCGCCGCATCCAGGAGCTCGTCGTCGGGAATGCTGCTCCACAGGAAGAACGACAGGCGAGACGCCAGCTCCACGTCGCTCAGGGGGTAGGGAGTGGCAGGATCGATCCCCGCCGGATCGCGCTCGATGCGGAACAGGAACTCGGGATCGACCAGCATGCTCT
>WTGR01000044.1 GCA_011523485.1 Acidobacteriota bacterium | reverse complement strand
CGAAGGGGCGGCTGCGGGCCGAGCTGGAACGGCTGTCGCTGCGGGACTGGGAGCATCCCGCCAGGGGCGGCAAGGTGCGGTTCTCGGTCTCGACGATCGAGCGCTGGTACTACCAGGCGCGGTCGGCCGGGCAGGATCCGGTCCGGGCGCTGCGCCGGCGGGTGCGCAGCGACGTCGGGCGTGCGCGGCGCGTCTCGCCCCTTCTCATGGCGGCGCTGCGCGACCAGTACAGGGCGCATCCCTCGTGGTCGGTCCAGCTCCACCACGACAACCTTCGTGCGCTGGTCGAGGCCGACGCCTCGCTCGGGCCGATGCCGTCCTACGCCACGTTGACCCGCGTCATGCGCGCGGCGGGGATGGAGCGCCGCCGCCGTCGGCGGAAGTTCGGGGACGAGCCCGATAGGCCCGCGGTCGAGGAGCGCGAGGTGCTGCGCTACGAGGTCTCGCGCAGCCACGCCCTTTGGCATGCGGACTTTCACCATGCAGGGGCCTGTCGCGTGCTGACGGCCTCCGGGGAGTGGAGGACGCCGATCCTTCTGAGCTTTTTGGACGACCATACGCGCCTGGGCTGTCACCTGCAGTGGTATCTCGGGGAGACCGCCGAGATCTTCGTCCATGGCCTTTGCCAGGCGCTCATGAAGAGAGGGCTTCCGAGGTCGATCCTGACCGACCGCGGTTCGGCGATGATGGCCGGCGAGGTGCAGGAAGGGCTCCACAGGCTCGGCGTCCTTCAGCGTCAGACGATGATCAAGAGTCCTTGGCAAAACGGCAAGCAGGAAGTCTTGTTCGCCCAGGTCGAGGGACGCCTGATGGCCATGCTGGAGAACGTGGAGACGCTCACGCTGCGGGACCTGAACCACGCGACCGTCACCTGGGTCGAGCGCGAGCATCACCGCCGCGTGCACCGCGAGACGGGCGTCACGCCGCTCCAGCGCCTGACCCGAAGCGAGGACGCCTCGCGGCCGTGCCCGGGCAGCGACGAGCTGCGGGCCGCCTTCCGCATCAAGGTGCGGCGCCGGGTCCGGCGCTCCGACGGCACGGTGACGGTGGAGAACGTCCGCTACCAGATGCCGCCGCCGTGGCGCCACCTGCGCGAGGTCGACCTGCGCGTCGCCCGCTGGGACCTCTCCGGCATCGACATGGTCGACGGCCGGACCGGGGACCGGATCTGCACGCTCCGTCCGGTGGACCTGCAGCGCAACGCCGAGGGGCTGCGCCGCCGGACCGGCCGCCGGGACGGGGACGGCGATGCGGATTCCGCCGCCGGATCCGGCCCGGCGCCGCTGCTGAAGCGCCTGCAGGACGAGCAGGACGCGACCGGGCTTCCGCCGGCCTGGCTGCCCTTCGGGAAGGCCGCCGGCCCGGACGACGACGGACAGGAAGACGACGACAAGGGAGACAGGCCATGAACCGGCAGCAGCTCAGCCATTACGGCCTCAAGTGGAACCCTTTCGCCGCCGACCTGCCCGTCGAGGGGCTTCTGGCCACGTCGGCGGTCAACGGCTTCTGCGGCAGGATCGAGCGCCAGCTCGTGCGCCAGGGCGGCTTCGCGCTCGTCGCCGGCGATCCCGGCACCGGAAAGAGCGTTGCCCTGCGCCTGCTCGCCAGCCGCCTCGGGAAGGCCGACGGCCTCGCCGTCGCCGTGCTCGCCCATCCCTCGTCGAGCAACGGCGACTTCTACCGCGAGATGGCCGACCTCTTCGGCATCACGACGCTTCGCAGCAACATCTGGGCCGGCTTCAAGGCGCTGCGCGAGCACTGGCACAGGCATCTCGAGGACACCCGCATGCGCCCGGTCCTGCTCGTCGACGAGGCCCAGGAGATGGCCGCGAAGGTGCTGACCGAGCTGCGCCTGCTCGCCTCCACCGAGTTCGATTCGCGCGCCATCCTCAGCGTCGTGCTCGCCGGCGACGCCCGCCTGCTCGCCAAGCTGCGCAGCCCGGAGTTGCAGCCGGTCGCCTCGCGGATCCGGCAGCGCCTCGTCATGACGGGGTCCGATGCCAGGGAACTGGCCCGGCTGCTCGACCACCTGCTCGACGCGGCGGGCAACCCCGGCCTCATGACGCCCGGCCTCAAGGAGGCGCTCGTCGCGCATGCCGCCGGCAACCCCCGGTCGCTGACGATCATGGCCGACGACCTCCTCCTCGCCGGCGTCGAGAAGAACCGCGAGGTGCTCGACGAGAAGCTCTTCCTGGAGGCCATGGGCGAGCCCGACGGGAAAGGGCAGGACGAATGACCGGCTTCCCGACCCGCAGGCCGTCCGAGCTGGAGGACCGTCCGCCCGATCGCCAGTGGCTGGTCGAAGGCCTCTGGGGCCGCCAGGCGGTCGGCATCATCGGCGGCGAGCCCAAGTGCGGGAAGTCCTTCCTCGCGCTCGACATCGCCGTCGCGGTCGCCGCCGGCGTCCCCTGCCTGCGGCGCTTCCCGTCCGTGCAGCCCGGCCCGGTGCTGATGTTCGCCGCAGAGGACGCCGGCCACATCGTGCGGCGCCGTCTCCAGGGCATCTCCGCTGCGGCGGACGCCGACTTCGAGGCGCTCGACATCGCGGTCATCGACGTGCCCGTGCTGCGCCTCGATCACGCGGCCGACCGGAAGCGGCTCGTCGAGACCGTCGAGCGGCACCGGCCCCGCCTGCTGGTCCTGGACCCCCTGGTCCGGCTGCACGGCGTCGACGAGAACGCGGTCTCCGAGATCGCGCCGATCCTCGGCTTCCTGCGGGACGTGCAGCGCCGCTCCGGGGCCGCCGTGCTGCTCGTCCATCACGCCCGCAAGAGCGGCTCCAGCCGGCCCGGACAGGCGCTGAGGGGAAGCAGCGAACTGCACGCATGGGGGGATAGCAATCTCTACCTGAGACGTCGCGACGGGAAGATCGTCATGACCGTCGAGCACCGCGCCGCGCCCGGCCTCGCCGACGTCGGGATCGATCTCGCCGACGACGGCCAGGGACCGGCGCTGCGGCTGCGGCAGGAGTCTCCGGACGACGTCGGGCCGGAGCGCCCGACGCCCGAGCAGCGCGTCGTGCAGGCGCTCGCCGATTCCGGGGCGCCGCTCACCCAGGTCCAGATCCGGAAGCGCGTCGCCGCGCGCAACGCGACCGTCGGCGAGACGCTGCACAAGCTGGTTCGCGAGGGAACCGTCGAGCGGGCTTCCGGATCCTGCTACCGCCTGGCCGGCGATGCGGCCTGAAGACGTACGCGTTCCCGTTCCCGTTCCGGCGCACCCCTAGGCG
>WTGR01000717.1 GCA_011523485.1 Acidobacteriota bacterium | reverse complement strand
CGGCGGACCCGGAGCTCGGCTACGTCTACCTGCCGACCAGCACGCCGACGTCGGACTACTACGGTGGGCACCGGGTCGGCGACAACCTGTTCGCCGAGAGCCTCATCTGCGTCGACCTGGAGACCGGCCAGCGCGTCTGGCACTTCCAGATGGTCCACCACGGGGTGTGGGACTACGACAACCCGACCGGCCCCAACCTGCTGGACGTCACCGTGGACGGCCGCCGGGTGAGGGCGCTGGCGCAGGTCACCAAGCAGGGATTCGTCTACGCCTTCGACCGGGTCACCGGTGAGCCGATCTGGCCGATCGAGGAGCGGCCCGTGGCGACCGACACGGACCTCGAAGGGGAGGTGCTATCGCCGACGCAGCCGTTTCCGACGCGGCCGGCGCCGTTCGAGTACCAGGGAGCGTCGATCGCTGACCTGATCGATTTCACGCCGGAGGTCCGGCAAATGGCGCTGGAGGCGGTGGAGGGGTTCCGGCTCGGCCCCTTGTACACGCCGCTCTCCCTCAACGGCACCATCTTCCGCCCGAGCGCGGGCGGCGGCGCGAGCTGGGGCGGAGGCGCCGTGGATCCCGAGACCGGCGTCATCTACATCCCGTCGCGCAACGTGCAATCCGTCATGCGGTTCCGGGAGCCGGAGGCGCGCGAGGACTCGAACCTGCGGTACGTCCTCAGCCGCGGCGGCGCGGCGTTCCTGGAGGGCGGAAACCCCCGGCGCACGCCCGTCATGCCGCAGGGGCTGCCGCTCTGGAAGCCGCCGTACTCGCGGATGACGGCCATCGACATGAACACGGGCGAGCATCTCTGGATGACGCCGCTCGGCAACGGCGACCGCGTGCGCAACCACCCGTTGCTGCGCGATCTCGACCTGCCGCCGCTGGGCGGGGACAGCGGTCGCAACGGGCCGCTCGTGACGAAGACGCTGCTCCTCTACACGCTGACGGCCGGAGGAGCCGGCGACGGGCCGCAGCTTGTCGCCTACGACAAGGCCACCGGCGAGGCGCTGGCGGCGGTCGACCTGCCGGGCGGCGCTATCGGGACGCCGATGACCTACATGCTGGATGGCCGGCAGTACATCGCCCTCACCGTCGGCGGCGAGGCCCCGTCGCTGGTCGCGTTCAGGCTGCCGCGGTGATGCGCGCAGCCCGGGCGGCGTGGTTTCCCCGCCGGGTTGCCGCCGGCGGACCGGGTTGCGGCGCTCCATGGCGACCCGTGGGTCGTATACTGCGGGTATGTCGCTGCCGGACGTTCTCAAGCAGTCGTTGCGAGGTGTCGCAGAGCGGGATCGCGACATCTGCGCGCTGTACGTGTTCGGGTCGCGAATCGACGGGACGGCGCGGCCCGACTCGGATCTGGATGTTGGCGTGCTCTACGGTTCTCGCCAGTCCGTCGAGAAGAACCTCGTGCTGGAAGAAGCACTGCACCGCTCGACCGGCATGCGGGTAGACCTGGTCGATGCGTCGCGGGCCACGCCGTATCTGGCACTGGCTGTCGTCCGGGGCGACCGGATTTTCGCCCGCCGCGAGGTCGACGCCGATCTCTTCGACCTGTACGTACTGCGGCGCGCGGGCGATCTCCTGCCGTTCGAGCGAGGTCGTCGCGCGCTGCTGCTCGCGCCCGCGACATGACTCCCGGTCGAGTCAGCCGCGCGGTCGTCGCCGACCGCGTCGCGGCTGAGACGCTTGCGTTTCCGTTCGCCCGCGTCTACTGTGATCGGTCGAGATTCCCGTACCGTGACTTGTCGAGAGCCCGCCGGGCGTCACCGGCGGCGAGGAGGCTGGAAATGTTCAGGAGATGTCTCGCGGCGTTCTTCGTGCTGACCGTTGTGCTCACGCTCACGCCGGCGTCCGCAGCGGCGCAGTCCGATGAGCGCACGATGCCGATGCGGACGCCGGATGGCCAGCCCGACGTGTCCGGCACCTTTACCTTTCGCACCCTGACGCCGTTCCAGCGGCCCGCGCAGTTCGAAGGGCGGGAGAATCTCTCGCTCGAGGAGGCCGCCGCGTTCGAGGCGGCGGAGCGCGTGCGGCTGAACCGCGACCTCTTCGATCCGGAGAAGGGCGCGGCCGGCTATCGCCCGCGTTCGGAAGGCGGCGTCCTGTCGTACAACGAGTTCTGGTACGAGCGGGGCATCGAGCTGACCTCCGACAAGCGGACGTCCCTGATCGTCGATCCGCCCGACGGCCGGCTGCCGCCGCGCACCGAGGCCGCGGTGCAGGCCGCGGCGGAGCGGCGCGCCTATCAGGAGGAGCACCGCTACGACTCGTACGAGAACCGCAGCCTGGCCGACCGCTGCATCATGGGCTTCAATTCCGGCCCGCCGATGCGGTCGAGCGCCTACAACAACAACGTGATGATCTTCCAGTCGCCGGGCTACGTGACCATCCTCAACGAGATGGTGCACAACGCCCGCGTCATTCCGATCGACAGCGACATCACGAAGCCGCCGTTCCCGCAGTTCGCCGGCGTGTCCCGCGCGCACTGGGAGGGGGAGACCCTGGTCATCGAAACCACGCAATTCCGCGGCGGGCAGAGCGGCGGCACCGGGCCCAACATGCACCTGATCGAGCGCCTGACCCGTATCGATCCGGACACGGTCGCCTACGAGTTCACCGTCACGGACCCGACCGTCTTCACCGCGCCGTACACGGTGATGATGCCGTTCCGCCGGACCGACCAGGACCTCTTCGAGTACGCCTGCCACGAGGGCAACTACGGGCTGACCGGCATACTCGCCGGCGCGCGGCGTCTCGAGCGCCTGGGGCGCGAACTGCGGCCCTGACCCGAGGGATTGTGAGCGGCGTCGCGAGGAGGACGAGTACCCGGCGCGCAGGATACGCAGGGATCCGGGGGATCCGGAACAGTCGGGATCGCGGAGGATTGACGTGACGACGATGCGAGCGCTTGCCGGCGTAGCGGTTGTGGCAACGGCCCTTGGGGCCGCCGCGGCCGGCGCCCAGACGACGGATCCCGGCGTGCGCGTCGAGCGTCTGCTGGACGGACCCATCATCACGCCGGAGCTGCACCCGAGCATCGGGGTGAACATCCAGGGCCCGTCCCTCATCGAGGTTCCCGATTGGGTGGCGGACCGGCTGGGCAGGTACTACCTGTACTTCGCCGACCACAAGGGCCTCTACATCCGTCTGGCGTACGCCGACGAGCTGCTCGGGCCGTGGACCGTCCATCCGCCGGGCAGCCTGCAGATCGCCGATTCGTACTTCCTGACCG
>WTGR01000702.1 GCA_011523485.1 Acidobacteriota bacterium | reverse complement strand
CGAACGTCTGGCCCACCGCGCCGGCGTAGCCGCCGCTGCCGGAGTACGAGAGGCATCGCAGGTCGGCCTCGCCTATCTCCTCCGCGACGGCGGCGAGCAGGGGCGCCGGGTCGACGAAGCCGGGAGGGAACTCCTGGGCCGCCGACGGACTTCCCGCCAGCATGAGCAGAGCGACGGTGCCGACAAGACGCTTCGCCATTTCTCTCTCCTTCGTCGCCGCGCCGCGCTCCCGGCGTCCCGATCATCGCGGAACCGGCAGGGCCGGGGCAGCGGCCGTATAGCCTCGCTGAAAGTGCCGCCATCGTACCACGGCGGATACGGTTAGAGTGATCGGCGAGACGCGGCAGCAAGTCGTTGGCCGGGCCGAGGGACCAACTACGAGCCGGTCCTGGCCGGCCGGTCACGGGCCGTCCTCAAGGAGATCCTCATGTCCGAATCCGAGCTGACCATACGCTCGCTGTCGGCGCGGGCCGTCGCCGCGCCGCTGGCCCGGCCGTTGCGCACCGCGTCGGGGGACGTACCGGTGTCGCCGCTGCTGCTGGTCGACGTCGCGTCGGAAGAGGGCCCGGTCGGGCGGGCCTACATCTTCGGGTACACCACCCTGGTGCTGCGCGCCCTGAAGGCGTTCGTCGACGATCTCGACGCGGCGTTGCGAGGCCGTCCTGCCTGTCCGGCGGCGGTGACCGACGACCTGGCCGCGCGCTTTCGTCTCATGGGACGCCAGGGCCTGGTCGGCATGGCGCTGTCGGGCCTCGACATGGCGCTCTGGGACATGCGGGGCCGCGCGCTGGAGCGGCCGGTGGTCGAGCTGCTCGGCGGGGAGGCGAGTCCCGTGCCGGCCTACGACAGCTACGGCATCGTCGATCCGGTTGCGGACGCGCCGGCCCTGGAGCAGAGCGTCGAGCAGGGCTTCCGCGCGATCAAGGTGAAGGTCGGGGCCGGCGATCTGGACTGGGACCTGAAGAACCTGGCCGGCGTCCGCGAGGTGATCGGCCCGGACGTACGGTTGATGATCGACTTCAACCAGTCGTTGACCGCACCCGAGGCGTTGCGGCGCATCCGCGCCCTGGCCCGGTTCGATCTCGAATGGGTGGAGGAGCCCGTGCCGGCCGAGGACCTGGCCGGGCATGCGCGCGTCCGCGACGCCTCCGGAGTACCGATTCAGACCGGCGAGAACTGGTGGTTCGGGCACGACATGGCGCACGCCCTGGCGGCCGGGGCATGCGACTTCTGCATGCCCGACCTGATGAAGATCGGCGGCGTGACCGGCTGGCTGCGCGCCATGGGGCAGGCCGAGGCCGCCGCGGTGCCGGTCTCCAGCCACCTGTTCATCGAGGCGAGCGCCCACGTGCTGCCGGTCACGCCGCTGGCGCACTACCTGGAGTACCTGGATCTGGCCGGCGCCGTGCTCGCCGATCCGCCGCTGCCGGTGGACGGCTGCGTCACCGCGCGCGGGCCGGGGCTCGGCATGGACTGGGATGAGGCGGCCGTGGCCCGGTATCTCGCGTAGCCCGGGCCTCCGAGCCCGTCAACGGATTTCGATCAGGGCCTCCCCTGCCGCCAGTGCTGCATCGATAGTCTGCAGATGCCGCGCGATTCTCGCTTGAAGTGCAGCGTTGCTGGTGTTCCCCAACCGAATCCAGACTACTTGTGGTCCCTGCGCCTGCCGCGAACGATCAGCGAAGTCGGAATCCTTCGACCAGATCACGGCTTGTAACTCCGCCGCCTTGGCTTCGATCTCGTCATCTGACGCGGCAGCGAGGCCGAGATCGTGGATATGGTCCGACGGATAGCCCCGCGCAGACAGCCATCTTGCCAGGCCGGGAGGCAACTGCGCGTCGATCAGGAACCGCACATCACGTGACAGACAGGATGCGGTGCGCGCTGGCGGCTGCGGCGAAGGCGAGTGCTGCGCGCAGATCTGCTTCGGTCAGGTAAGGGTAGTCGGCGAGAATGTCGGACTCCTTGACTCCACTGGCCAGCATATCCAGGATGTCGGACACGCGGACCCGAGTTCCCCGAATATGCGGGCGTCCTCCGCAGATCCCGGCGTCTACGTGTATGCGATCCAGACTGCCGACCAGTTCATCGCTCATGCCGAGGCTCCCGCGTACAGACGCGTATCGATGGCGTCGGAACGCCACGACGGGATTCGTTGATGACCTGGTGTTCTTCCCAGTCGGGTTCGACACCCGAGCCGGCCCGCGCATCGCAGGCGGCGAAGAAGGCCCGGATGTCCGCGGCGGAACGGAACGGTTGGGACGACCGCCGCGGCCTGATGCGCTCACGCGCCGTGTCTCGCAGCGGCGCTCTCGACGACATCCTCTCGCTTCTCACGTTAGACAGGCCGCCGGCAATCCTCGCCGGGAACCGGCGGCCTGGTCTTCCGACCACCCTGGGCAAGAGCCCCGCTACTTCGCCAGCGGGTGCGGGCGCACCTGGAATTTCACCAAGTTGCCCTGCGTTCCCTTGCCGCCCTCGATGTGCCAGACGGCGTTGGTGCCGTAGTCGGCCCACACCGCGCGTCCCTTCCAGCCGGCGGCCGGATCGTCGATGCGCCCGTCGAGGCCGCGCGAGTAGAACCCGAGCGGGTAGGGGACGCGCATGATCACGAACTCCTCTTCCTCCGGCAGGAAGGCGAGCAGCGAATCGGAGGTCGAGCCGGTGGCGATGGGCACGTTGTCGCCCAGCCCGAGCGTGTTGAACTGATCGACCCAGTTGTAATAGTGGAAGTCGGCGCTGCCGTGCGCGTCCACGCCCTGCATCTGCGGTCCCGGGGTCGCGTAGAGCGTCCAGCCCTCGGGGCAGTGCTGGCCGGTGGCGGTCGGCCCGTTCAGCACCGCGCAACGGCTGCGGTCGAACTTCGCGACGTGGCCACTGCCCGACAGCGCGGTCCAGACGACGCCGTTGCGGTCGATGTCGATGCCGCGCGGCGAGTAGCCCTGGATCGGTGCGTCCGCGTTCTCGAAGGGCGGCTGGTAGTACTCCGTGATACAGGTCTCAGGCGGGTCGTCGCCGATCGACAGGCGCACGATCTGGCCGGGGACGCCGGCGGACGCGGCCCAGACGACGTTCTCCTCGGTGGGATCGGGGACGATGCCGTACCAGCCGCGGCCCATCTGCCGATCCTTGGCTGGATCCGGCTCCTCGCGCAGGCCCGTCCATTCACCGATGCGTCCGTCGCCGGTGGTGTCGACGATGGTCGGGCACCAGCCCTGCGACGCCTGCTCGT
>WTGR01000919.1 GCA_011523485.1 Acidobacteriota bacterium | reverse complement strand
GCATGCGGCCGGCGACCGGGTGGATGGCGTACTCCACCTCCACGCCGCGCGATTCGAGCAGGTTGGCGAGGTCGCGCACCTGGTGCTGCGCCTGCGAAACCGCGAGTCCGTAGCCCGGCACGATGACCGCCCGGCGCGCGCCGTCGAAGAGCATGGCCACCTCTTCGGCGGACGTGCTCTTGACCCGCCCGGCGTAGATGGCGTCGGCGTCCGACTTCGATCCGCTGCCCTCGGCTATCGCCCCGACCAGCACGTTGATCAGGGACCGGTTCATCGCCTTGCACATGATCCGCGTCAGGATGAGGCCGGAAGCGCCGACCAGCGACCCGGTGATGATCAGGATGTTGTTGCTGAGCACGAACCCGGTCGAGGCCGCGGCCAGCCCGGAGTAGGAGTTGAGCAGGGCGATGGCGACGGGCATGTCGGCGCCGCCGATGGGGATCGTCAGCAGGATGCCGAGGACGGAGGCGATGGCGACCAGGGCGGCGTAGTAGCCGATGGGACCGAGGTCCCCCAGACCGGCTCCCGCCACCACCATCCCGCCGCAGCCGAGGGCCGCGAGGGCGAGGACGCCGTTCAGCATCTGCTGGCCGGGGAAGAGCACCGGCCGGTCGGGCAGCAGCAGCCCGCGCAGCTTGTCGAACGCCACCAGGCTGCCCCAGAAGGTGACCGAGCCGATGAGGCCGGAGGCGACGGTAGCCACCGTGGTCTGCGCCGGCGGGTCCGTCGCGCCCACCAGCACGGCACCGGCCACCAGGGCCGAGGCGCCGCCGCCGAAGGCGTTGAGCAGCGCCACCATCTCCGGCATCGCGGTCATCTCGATGCGCAGCGCCAGCGTCGCGCCGATCGCCGCGCCGAGCACGACCCCGCCCAGAAGCAGGCCGAACGCCTGGCCGCCGGTACCCAGGATCTGCTGGTCGAGCAGCGTGGCCACCACCGCCAGCAGCATGCCGGTGGCGCCCAGCAGGTTGCCGCGCACCGCGGTGCGCGGGTGGGTCAGGCCGCGGATGCCGAGGATGAACAGTACCGAGGCCGCCAGGTAGGTGAGATTGATGACGCTGTCCACAATCGATTCCGTTCAAAAGGCCGGCGCCTAGCGCCCCGAAACACCTCGCAGGCTCGGAGTCTCGGCCCATCCCTTCCGCACCACGACCTTGCGCCCCGGAACTCCGCTTCGCTGCCTTCTGCGGCGCAAGCTCCCTAGTCCTTCTTCCGGAACATCCCCAGCATGCGGTGGGTTACCAGGAATCCGCCCACCACGTTGATCGTCGCGATCACGAGCGCGAGGAAGCCGAGGATCGTCGTCGTCTCGTTCGACGAGGCGACCGAGAGCATCGCGCCGATGATGGTGATGCCCGAGATGGCGTTGCTGCCCGACATCAGCGGGGTGTGCAGCAGCGGCGGCACCTTGGTGATGATCTCGAAGCCGACGAAGACCGCCAGCATGAAGATGGTCAGCAGCGGAATGAGCGCGTCCATCGGAACGGTGCTTCCTCCTTCATGTCGCCTGTCCGTCGGTCCCGAGCAGCTCCCGCACGCGCGGGTGCACCACCCGCCCCTCGTGCGAGACCAGCGTGCCGGCCGTGATCTCGTCGTCGAAATCGAGGGCCAGCGCGCCGTCCTTCACGAGGTGCAGCAGCAGCGTCGAGATGTTCTTCGCGTACATCTGCGAGGCGTGGTACGGCACCGTCGACGCGAGGTTCGTCGGGCCGAGGATGGTGACGCCGTTCGCCGACGCCCCGACCTCGTCGCCCTTCGTGAGCTCGCAGTTGCCGCCCCGCTCCGCGGCCAGATCGACCACCACCGACCCCGGCGCCATCCCGGCCACCATCTCTTCCGTCACCAGGATCGGCGCGGTCTTGCCCGGCACGAGCGCGGTGGTGACGACGACGTCGCTGTTGGCGACGACGCGGGTCATGGTCTCGCGCTGCCGGCGGTAGAACGACTCGTCCTGCGCCTTCGCGTAGCCGCCGGCATCCTCCGATTCGCTGGTCTCGAGCGGCAGCTCGACGAAGTTGGCGCCGAGGCTCTCGACCTGTTCCTTCACCGCCGGGCGCACGTCGTAGGCCTCCACCCGCGCGCCGAGACGGCGCGCCGAGGCGATCGCCTGCAGGCCGGCCACCCCGGCCCCGACCACGAAGACCCGCGCCGGCGTGATCGTGCCTGCGGCGGTCATCATCATCGGGAACATCCGCGGCAGGGCGTCGGCCGCGAGCAGCACCGCCTTGTAGCCGGCGATGGTCGCCATCGACGACAGCGCGTCCATGCTCTGGGCGCGCGTGATGCGCGGGATGAGCTCCATCGAGAATGCGCTGACCCCGCGCTCGGCCACGGCCTGGGCCGCGGCAGGCTCGCCGAGGGGCTCGGAGAAGCCGATGACCGCCTGTCCCGCCCGCAGCAACTCCGCGTCGGCCCGGCCCGCCTCTCCGGCCGCGCCGGGACTCCGCACCTGCAGGACGACCTCCGCCTCGGCGAAGAGCTGCGCGTGCGAGTCGGCGATCCGGGCGCCCTTCTCGGTATACGCCGCATCGGGGAACCCGGCCGCCGCGCCCGCCGACGCCTCGACCAGGACGTCGAGCGACGCCTTGGCCAGGGCCGGCAGGGCCCCGGGCGCCAGCGCCACGCGGCGCTCGCCCGGGAACGTCTCTTTCGGGACGCCGACGATCATGGCAGCCGGTACGCGGTCAGCGCCCCGCCGTGGCCGCCGCCGCTCGTCGCCACGACGATGTACTGCCTGCCGTCGATCGAGTACGTCATCGGCGAGCCGGTCTGCTGCGTCGGCATCTGCACCGCGCCGAGCTCCTCGCCGGTCATCTTGTCGTAGGCCCGGAGCATCGCGCCCGTCACGCCGTCCTCGTTCGTGAAGTTGCCGCCGTCGCCCGCGATCACCAGCGTCTTCGTGACGAGCGTCCCGACCCGTCCCGGCCGGCCCGTCCGCGGGATGTCGACCCCCTGCAGCAGCCGGTGGTTGCGGATGTTGTCGGCGGTCTCGCCGTGGGCCACCTGCCACAGGATCTCGCCCTCGTTCAGGTCGATGGCGGTGATGCGGCCCCATGGCGGCTTGATGATCGAAATGCCCTCGACGTTCAGCGCATCCTGCCGCGCGCTCACCCCCTCGGGCCGGCCGCGGATGAAGTTCATGTCCGACCGCTCGGGGTCGTTGACCAGCCCGAGGTTCGTCACCTCGGTCTTCGAGTACTGGTAGAAGATGCCGGTCTCCGGGTCGAACGAGC
>WTGR01000411.1 GCA_011523485.1 Acidobacteriota bacterium | reverse complement strand
GGGCAGCGGCAGCGGCTGCTGATCGCCCGCGCGCTGGCCCGCAAGCCCCGCATCCTGCTGCTCGACGAGGCGACCAGCGCTCTCGACAACCACACCCAGTCGGTCGTGCAGGACTCGCTCGGGAAGCTCAGCATCACCCGCATCGTGATCGCCCACCGCCTCAGCACCGTGCGCGACGCGGACCGCATCTACGTCCTCGACCAGGGGCGGATCGCCGAGAGCGGCCGCTACGACGAGCTGATCGCGCGCGACCGGATCTTCGCGGAGCTCGCCAGGCGCCAGTTGGTCTGATGCGCGCAGGACGCAACACGTGCCGCTACTGACAAACCGGACTGTCGATGGCGCAAGCGGGCGGCCGCCGGTACCCGTGACCAGCGGTCGCGACCCACGACGCGCAGGGCGCGCCTCGCGCTACGCAGGGCGAGCACGCCAGCGAGCAGGCCGGAAGTACCGGGTGCTCAAGGTATGGAGGATGGGAGTTAGCGCCTGCTGCGTGGCCGGTTGCGGTTGTGGCCAGGCGCCGGCTCGTGCTCGCGCCGCCACGGCTCGTTTCTGTACGAGCGCGATGTCTCCGCACTGCACGTGACGTTGACGCGCCTCCTCCAGAACGGGGGGCAGGTCCGGCGATTGCCCCGCGTCACAATCGTTACGTCCTGCCGCATCAAGATTCACCGAAGACGGTCGAGTTGCTCCTGCGCCCACGAGTGGCCCTGGTCCGCAGCACGCGCATACCACCGGACCGCTTCTAACGTGGTCGCGCCGCACGCCGCGACCGTTCTCGTACATCCAGCCCAGCGTACCTGCGCGTAGGGCTCGCCCTGCTCGGCGGCCCGGCGGATCCATGTGATGGCCACGTCGTAGCCCTGGGGCACACCACGTCCGTGGAGGTACATCCAGCCGAGGTTGTGCTGCGCATCGATCCGTCCCTGGTCAGCCGCGCGGCGGAACCACGCTACAGCGCTTGCGTCGTCCTGCGCGACCCCACGTCCCTCGCGGTACATGACGCCGAGGTTGTGCTGCGCGCGGGCGTTGCCCTGTTCTGCAGCGCGGCGGTACCAACGGACCGCGTCGGCGTCATTCTGTCCCACGCCGCGGCCTCGGTCGTACATGAACCCAAGGGCGACCTGGCCGGGCGCATGGCCTTGGTCGGCCGCTCGACGGAACCAGGACACGGCAACACCATAGTCCTGCACGACATCGCGACCGTCCTCGTATCGCTCGCCGAGCTCCGTCTGCGCCTCGGCGTCTCCCGCCTCGGCCAGCTCGCGCAGCGCAGCGACGTGCAGCTCGGTGACGTCGATCTCCGCCGGATCAGGTGGAGGAGGATCAGCCGGCGCCGGTGCCGCTGGAACCGCTGCCGTCACCGTGGCCGACGCGCCCCCGGCCAGCGTCTGCGTCAGGTAGTGCTCGCCCACCAGCGAGTGGTACTCGTGCGGACGCTGCGCACCGTTGGTCGCCGCCAGCACCTGCGCACGAACCCGCCGGAACAACAGCCCGATCTCCAGCGGCATCTCCAGGTGCGACAGCAGCGCCGCCGTGTACGGGCTGTTCCGCCCCCGCCCGTCGGCCGCCGTCGTCCCCGCCGCTGCGGCATACGCCACCAGCGTCTCGTCCCCCAGCAGGTCCTCGTTCAGGTCGGCGAAGCTGCCGCTGACCGTACGCGTCGCCGCCGCCCGCTGCATGGAGCGCGCCAGCGGGTTGTTCCGACACACATCCAGGATCAGGAGCCGCAACGACGCACCCGACGTCGACACCAGCAGGTCGTCGACCGTTACCGTCTCGAAGCGTACGTCGACGTCGCGCTCCAGGCGCGCGTTGACCGGGACAAGGTAGTTGACGCCGTCCATCTCGATGCCGTGGCCCGCGTAGAAGACCAGCGAGACGTCCGCCTCGGCGCTCAGCCGCGTGAACGCGCGCAGCGCCTCGGTCAACTCCACACGATCGGCGTCGAGCGCGGTCGTTACCTCGAAGCCGAGCCGCCGCAGCGCCGCCGCCATGTCCCGGGCGTCGTTGTCCGGATTCGGCAGCCGCCCGATGTGGGGGTAGGTGCTGTTGCCCACCACCAACGCTACCCGGCCGTCGGCCAGCACGACCGTCGGCGTCGCGAGGACGACCCACGTCAGAAGGGCAACGACGAACGACCGCACGGCCTTCATTCCAATCACACCAGCGCCCCCGCCTTCCAGTGCGCGCCGAAGCTCGGCTGAGCTCCTGGCGGTCAGGAAGCGAGGGACACGAACACCGAGGCGGCCCCTTCTCGTCGGAGTGCTTCAGCCAATGTCGTCTCCATCGCCCGACGAAGAAGAACCGCACTCGTTGAGCTTGCGGACCGTCTGTTGACAGACCTCGCGTTCCTGAGCGGTGAGTCGCGCTCACCGCGTACCTCCCGGCCTCAACTCGCAAAGACTCAGAGCAATGAACGGTGGCATGTTGTTGTGTGGCTGGCCTCCCCCGGCCGCTCCGGTCATCCTATTCGGTAAGTCCTTATACCCGAACTCGTCTGAACTGATGTCGACATGTTGGGGCGAATTGCGGCCACTAGAGAACGTGTACGCATGTCGATGCGCGGGAATTTCAGCTTCTTCTAGCCTGTGAGTTCGGCTTCCGCCAGTCTCACTGAATTCCCACTCCCCCAATTCTTGGTCGTAACGGTCTGCCGCCGAGTGTCTGCCGGTTCCTACGATTGTGCGCCCTCTTCCTGGTGCGAATTCTCGCCATCCAGAAGGACACTCACTACTATTGAAGGCGACAACTGCCGAACCGGGAATCGTAGCGGCTGGCGTGCCGATGTCCATACGCTCTATAGCATTGATCTGAGCCGTGGCGGCCTCTAGCTTGGAGATACGGTCGGTCATGTTGCCTACTTGGTAAATCGCCATTTGGAACAGTAGACCTATGGACAGGCTCACAACAACTACCACTATGACTACGGCCACGCGAGCGACTATTGACCTACCTCGCGTGTGGTACCAACTCCACAAGGCAACTAGTGTGGCTCGGACCCAAGGACCGAGTGCGCCACCTAAGGCAGCAATCACGACCAAGATTGCGAACTGACTAAACGTCATCTGGTCCCTCCTCGATGCAGCCGCTCACTTGTAGCTCAGGTTTTTAGGTCAACGTAAGGCTCCGCCGAGTGCACCAAGCGCATCGCAAGTTACCACGAGCCGCGAATCCGGATGCCGGCGGTGACCCCGAACGCCAAGCCCCGCTGGACTTCCGTGCTCGCCTCGCACGCGACCTCGCGGCCCATCAGTAGAAGGCCACCGTCATTCCTCTGGTTGAGTCGATTCCGGAAAACGCAGGCAGTGAGCCTCAGCGTATATCCAAGCCCCTGCTCCTGAACGTTCCCTGCTGTCGGTCTGCAGATTCCAGAACCCATCGTCGGTTGGCCGGACATGGGCCCATTCTCCGTTGCCGTTGAAATCACCGGTGATCCGAGTAAGGTAGCAGATCCCCTCATCGACTCGAATCAGCCGTTCGTTGTTCCTGCCGCGGCCGCCAGTACTGAATCGCAGCGGCTGGTCGAACTGAATAAGGCCGGCTCTCCGCAAAGTATTCACGGCTTCCTCGGTCGCCTGCATGATTGTCTGCAATGGTGCGACAAGATCAACCTGTCGGCGCAGCTCATCGACTTCAGCCCGAATTTGGACCACATAGGCTGTGCCGCCCGCGACGGCAACGACTAGAGCGATGATGATGCCGAGATCAACTACTCTCATTGGCGTTTCCTCTCTTCGTTTCGACTTTGCCGCAGCAGTGTGATTTCTTCATCGTCGAGGCAGACCCGCACTGTCGAAGCTGCGAAGGCCCCGGACAGGCCTCTCGGTTCAAGCCCAAGGACCGGTCGGACCTTGTAACTGCAGTCGTTTCATCCCCCGATGGTCTCCCGCACCCTTCACCGACTCACCGACGAAGACGGTCGAGGTTCTCCTGTGCCAACCGATCTCCGTGCTCGGCTGCCAGATACAAGCGCGTAGCCGTGATTGTCTTGTGCATGACCATCCCCTTCTTCTCTCTGTCGGCGGGAGAAGTTGCCGCCGCTCACCGTCCGGCTCGCAGCCGTCCGCTGCATCGAGCGCGCCAGCGGATTGTTCCGGCAAGCATCCAGGATCACCAGCCGCAACGACGCGCCCGATGTGGATACCAGCAGGTCGTCGACCGTCACCGTCTCGAAGCGCACGTCCACGTCGCGTTCCAAGCGCGTCTACCGGGACGAGGTAGTTGACGCCGTCCATCTCGATGCCGTGGCCCGCGTAGAACACCAGCGAGACGTCCGCCCCGGCGCTGTCCCGCGTGAACTGGCGCAACGCCTCGGTCAGCCCCACCCGGTCGGCATCGAGCTCGGTCGTCACCTCGAACCCGAGTCGCCGCAGCGCCGCCGACATGTCCCGGGCGTCGTTGTCCGGATTCGGCAGCCGCCCGATGTGGGCGTAGGTGCTGTTGCCCACCACCAGAGCCACTCGGCCATCGGCCAGAACGACCGTTGGCGTCACGAGGACGACCAGCACCAGGACGGCGATAACGAGTGGCCTCACGGCTCGCATTGCGCGCATTTTCCTACAGCGTATTCATGACTGGCGGTGCTCGCGGTTAACCGAAGCCCGGTTGTATAGGACTCGACGCCGCGCCGACGTCGGCCTGCCGGTTCACTGCCTGTATCCCCGCCGGGCATCGGCATGGCGACCCTCCACGAGCTTGCACGGGCTAGTCAAGCGTCCTTGCTACACGAAAACCGTAGGTGGAACTTCGGAATCCCGCATGGAGCCGGCCGCGGTCCGCCGAGCGTAGGTCCTCCACCCTCCAGTTCCAGGAGCCGCCGCGTCCCACGCGACGACGGCAATCGCCGCCGCTTGTCCATGCGGAGCCGTCGCGGGGCGCGCCCGAGTAGTTGTCGTGCCAGCAGTCCTCGACCAACTCGTGCACGTTGCCCGCCATGTCGTACAGCCCGAACGCGTTCGGGCTGTACGACCCCACCGCGGCAGTCCGTGCAACTCCGTCTGTGCAGTCGGAGGAACTGAAAGCATATACACGTGATCGGAAGGTTCTCTCCGCCGTCCGGTCGGTGCCGTTGCCGTGTGAACAGTGCTCATTCACCCGGGCACCCCAGTAGAACGGCGTGGTCGTCCCAGCGCGCGCCGCATACTCCCACTCTGCCTCACTCGGCAGCCGATAATCCCGACCGGTCTCCCGACTCAGCCACCGAACATACGCCTTGGCATCCTCCCAGCTCACGCACACCACGGGCTCGATCGCCTGTTGCTCGAAACCAGGGGCCTCCCAGGACGCTTGCTGATCGGTCTCCCATCTCCAGCGATCCCGGGCGAACGAGCGGACCTCCCAGGCATACACGTAGCACCCACGCGCCACGTAGGCCGTCGCCGCCACGAACGCGGCGAACTGTCCGCGGGTCACTTCGTACTTCGATAGCGCGAATGACGCCACCTCGACGTCATGCACCGGGTGTTCGTTGTTCTGACACCCGTCACCCGAGACGCAGCCCATCCGGAATGCGCCGGCCGGTACCACTGCCATCTCCGGACAGTCATCGCAGTCACGGAATCCACTTCCGGCCACCGGCCCCGTACTGTCGACAGGCGGCGGCGAGGAAACGCCGGGCTGCGGACGTTCCGCCGTCGGCGGGTCGCCCCCGTCCGCCGCCAGCACCGCCACGCGGTTCCGGGCCAGACGCGCGAAGGCACCGTTCGGAAACTCCTCCAGGTACGCCTGGAAGTCCGCAGGATCCGCGCTGTTGGAGATCGACTGCCAGAACACCATCTCCTGCTGCGCCCGCATGTCAGCCGACCCGCCGGCCGCGACGACCACCGTTCCGGGCCCCGCCGCGCCCTGGAGGTAGTGCTCGCGCAGGAGCGACGCATACTCGTGCGGGCGCTGCTCCCCATTCGTCGCTTCCAGCACTTGCGCGCGCACCCGACGGAACAGTGCGCTCAACTCCAGCGGCTCCTCCAGATGGGCCAGCAGCGCCGACGTATAGGGGCTGTTGCGGCCGCGGCCGTCCGCCGCCGTCGTCCCCGCCGCCGCCGCATACGCCACCAGCGTCTCGTCCCCCAGCAGGTCCTCGTTCAAGCCCGCGAAGCTGCCGCCGCTGACGCTGCGGATCGCCGCCGTGCGCTGCATCGAGCGGGCCAGCGGGTTGTTCCGGCAGGCGTCCAGGATCACCAGCCGCAACGAGGCGCCCGCCGTGGATACCAACAGGTCATCGACCGTCACCGTCTCGAAGCGCACGTCGACGTCGCGCTCCAGGCGCGCATCCACCGGGACGAGGTAGTCGACGCCGTCCATCTCGATGCCGTGGCCCGCGTAGAAGACCAGCGAGACGTCCGCGCCCGCGCTCTGCCGCGTGAACGCCCGTAGCGCCTCGGTCAGCTCCATCCGGTCGGCATCGAATTCCGTCGTCACATGGAAGCCGAGCCGTCGCAGCGCCACCGCCATGTCCCGGGCATCGCTGTCCGGGTTCGGCAGCCGGCCGATGTGGGCGTAGGTGCTGTTGCCCACCACCAGCGCCACCCGGCCATCGGCCAGCACGACCGACGGCATCGCGACCACGACGAACGCCAGGACCGCCACGACGGCCGACCGCACGGCATTCCTCACGGTTACCTCCTGCTCACTGGAGTCTTTCTCTAGACTCAGGGCCCCACGATTCCTGTCGTGCACCTCGGCACGGCCCGCTTCGCACCTCATCAGGAAACAGCCTCTATAGGTACCGGCGTCCGGTGCGGCCAAACCGAACGGCCTTCCGCGAAGAATTTTCGGCGGTCGGGCCAGCCGCTTGCCTCGGAAGCCGACGTCTCCGATACGGGCGTGCGCATTTGCGCCGCGCGGCCTGCACCGGCGGACCCGTTCGGCGCGCATTCCGACCACTGTCGCCCGACGAGAGCGTCCTCGACACGCGACCGCCGTTGTCGCCCCGAGCGCCGGCGCGGTCCAGTAGCGCGCGTCGGGACGCTGGCACCCGGGCGTGAATCGCCTCGGCTCTGTGCGGCTGCTGATCGCCCGCGCGCTGGCCCGCAAGCCCCGCATCCCGCTGCTCGACGAGGCGACCAGCGCTCGTGATCGCCCACCGCCTCAGCACCGTGCGCGACGCGGACCGCATCTACGTCCTCGACCAGGGGCGGATCGCCGAGAGCGGCCGCCACGACGAGCTGATCGCGCGCGACCGCGTCTTCGCAGAGCTCGCTAGGCGCCAGTTGGTCTGATGCGCGCAGGACGCAACACGTGCCGCTGCTGGCAAACCGGACTGTCGATGGCGCAAGCGGGCGGCCGCCGTCTGCGCGTGAACGGCGCTGGAGAGCTTGCGATTGTTGGATGTCAGGCCGGGAGGTCTCCGCGGGGAATACCACGAAGCGCGTCGGCGAAGGCGTTCGCGGTTGCCGGACGGGCCGACCGGCGCGCCGTCAGCAGCATCGCCGCGAACGCCGTCACGGCCGCCGCCGGGCCCGAGCCCGCCGCCGCCGGGGCGCGGGGGCCGAGAAGCTGCCGTCGAATGCGATCCTGCACCTCGCCGGCGCCGCCCCCCGCGAACGGATGTTCCCCCGAGACCATCTCGTACAGCATCACGCACAACGACCAGACGTCGTCGGCTTCCTCGGCGGGGCGGCCGGACAGCACCTCGGGGGAGAGGTAGCGCGCGGTGCCGCCCCCGCTGGTGGCGTCGTTCGCCTCGCGGGCCAGGCCGAAGTCGAGGAGCTTCGGCGACCCGTCGGCCGCGAACCCGACGTTGCTCGGCTTGACGTCCCCGTGCAGGTAGCCGGCCTCGTGCAAGGCCGCCAGGGCGTCGGCCAGCAGGGCGGCGATGTCGAGGGCGCGCGCCGCCGGCAGCGGCCCGCGCCGAAGCCGGTCCGCCAGCGTGCCCCGTGGCAGGAACTCCACGACGAGGAACGGGCGGCCCCGCCACGACTCGATGCCGAAGATCTGCGCCACGGCCGGATGGGTGACCGTGGCCATGGCCCAGGCCTCCGGCATCGAGCCCATCAGGCGGCTGACGGACTCGCCCGTCAGCGTCTTGACGGCGACGTCGCGCTCGAGCCGGAGGTCGCGCGCCAGGTAGACCGCCCCCATTCCTCCCTTTCCCAGGCGCCGCGCCAGCCGGTACTTGCCCGCGAGCAGCTTCGGCCCCTCCGTCTCGACGTACGCGGCCCCGCAGTCGCATGCCGCCGGCTCACCGGCCTCCGCCACGCATCCGCACGCCGGGCATTCGTGGGCCGGCGGCGCGTCCACCGACCGGGCTCCCCCCGTGCGCATCGCGAGCACGCGCTCGCCGGCCAGCCCGGCCGCCGCCGCCAGCGCCTCGAGAAACGGGAGGTCCACCGGCCGCGCGAGCCGCCCGTCCAGGCGCCGGCCCGCCACCAGGACGCCCAGTAGCTCCGCGCCGGGGCCCGGGACCGGCACGACGGCGTCGGCGCCCGATTCGACGACCCACCGCCTGTCGTCATGCGGCAACAGGTCGAAGTACGACGCTTCGTCCTGTGGATGGACCCGAAGCGCGCCGCCGGCCGTCTCCAGCATGCTGACGATGGGGGACGCGCTTGCCAGGGGCGGCATGTCGCCGTCCGGATCGTCGAGGCCGTCGGTTTCCGCCGCCGCATCGGTCCGTAGCAGCAGGGTGACCGGGGTGCCGCAGCCTCGTTTCGCCGTCCGTTGCACGATCCAGCCGACCGCCGTGATGCGCCCCACCTTGGCCAACGCAGCCGCCGCATCCGCCAGCGCCTGCCGCTGGTCGGCGGTGTCGGGATAGAGCCACGCATCGAGGCGTAGCAGCAGATGCCCGCGGGTGGCGGCGGCCAGCAGCAGGAACGTCGATAGCGCGCCCAGCGACTGCACCACCGGGTCCGCGGCGACCGCGCCCAGCGTCTGTTCCGGGCGGTTGGCCAGCAGCCAGGCCAGGACCGCCGCCGGCGCGGCCGCCCCGATGCCGAACAGCCACCCGTGCGCCAGCAGCCGCCCCAGCGACGCCCGTACCACCTCGCGCACATGCGGCACGCGGGCGGCGAGCACCGAGCACCAGAGCAGGGCGATTCCCGGAAACCGCAGCACATGCATCGCCGCGATGGCTGGAGACCATTGGTAGTTGGACAGCACGTCCCCCGGAGTGAACGTCTCGGCGACGTTGTGCGCGAACAGCAACCCGACGTACAGCAGGAACCCGATGCCGAACAGAACGACGCGCCGGGTCTCGTCGGCCGGCGCCGTGTGCGCGCGCAGCACGATCACCACGACCGCCCCGAGCGACAACATGTTCAACACGACGAACAACCCGTCGAACACCACCCAGGAGACCGCCAGGGGCACCCGGCCCGCGCGGGCGAGCAACAACCACGTCACGACCCCGACCCAGAGGAGGCAGCCGACCAGCGCGCTGACCGGCACCATCCGCCGCGCCAGGCCGTCGAGCCGGGTCCCGCGACGGACCCGGGGGCACTCGCGAGCGAACGCCCACAGGAACGCCGGCGCGAACAGGAACGGGTAGACGTAGGGGAAGGCGAAGTCGGGATAGCCGAACGGCTCGACCGGAGGATCGCCCCGGAGGATGCCGAGCAGCGCGAACGGATTGACCGTTGCAGCCGCCAGGAGGAAGTACACGCCCAGCAACCACGTCCGGTGGTCGCGGCGCCCCGCGAACAGGAGCAGGCACGCGTTCGCCACCGGCGCGGCCGTCAGGAGCGTCAGGTAGGAGGCGAGATCGCCGTACTCGCGCCGGAAGTCGTTCCACCCCCACAGGCCCAGCGCCACCAGAGCAGTCACCCAGAGCGCGGCGACGGCGATCAGCGCTCGCACGGCGAGGCGGACGAAAACGCCGCGGGGCAGGTGGGAGCCCATCGCCGTCTCGCCCGCCGCCGCCTCGCCCTGCGCCCGGAAGTCGGCAAGCAGGTCGGCGACCAGACGCAGGTTCTCAATCGTCCGGCGCTTGGCGGGTGTGGCCTCCCGTGCGCACCGGTCCCAATCCACGTCCTGGTTCAGCGTCAACGCGTCCGCCACGTCGACGACCAGGGGGTCGCGCTCCTCCTCACCCATCCGACTTGCCTTCGCTCGGCCGTGTTCGGACACCGACAGCCGCACCGCGCGGGTCATGCGCCTTCCAATTGAACAGGCGTTCGCGAAGGGGAAACCGAACAGGCGGGTCCTGCGTCAGGAAACCGCCATGACGTCGCCCAGCCGAACCAACGCCCGCCGCAGCGCCATGCGCGCCGCGTCCGAGCTAGGCATCCGTTCGGCGAGCGCGAGCTGCCGGTAGTTGTAGCCGAGCTCGACGCGACCGGCGATCAGGCGCCGGTCCCGGGCGCTCAGACGCTGCAGGCCATCGACGTAGCGCCTCCAGGCCTCGTCGTCGACGAGCCGCCGCAGTTGCGGCGCGCCGTCCTCGGACGCCCGGACCGGTTGCTCCGGCGCAATGGCGTGACGGCGCCGCGTCGCCCGCCGCAGCTCGTCGCGGATGCGGTTCTCGGTCACCCGCCGCAGGTAGGCCCGCAGTGCGCTCGCCCGCTTCGACTCGAACCAGTCGAGCCGCGTGAACGTGTAGGCCAGCGCCTGCTGCACGACGTCGCTGGTGTCGAGAGAACCCCGTGCCCGTTGCGGCAGGCGGCCCCGTGTCCATCTCCTGAGCCAGGACCCGTACCGCGCGAACAGGGCCTCGGCCGCCCCGCGGCTGCCCCGCCGGGCCCGCTCCAGCAGGCGCGACTCGGACGACGTGGAGGCCGTTTCGCCGGGCGCCATCGACGACGGCTCGGGCTTCAACCCCATGATTACACGCGAGATCATGTGCGATGCCGCCTGCGCGGGCAAGGGCCGGGCCGCCTGCCGCCACGCAGGAGACCGCCCTGGACCGCCTCCGCACGGGGATGAAGACGCCGCCCGCTCGAGGATCGCGGGCAGAGCGGCGCCGGCCGTCGTGGCGTGCCCGGCGACTCGGTTTCTTCGATCCCACCCGTTCGTTTCCTGGTGTTCGGACGCCTTGAACCAATAGATGAGTCGGTGGTCGAGAGGAACTGAATGGGTGGAATTCGACGACACGGGAACGGGATGAAGCTCGCGAGGTTGCTCGCCGGTGCTGCTGCCGGCGCCTGCTCCGCCCTGGCCGAGTGGGGGCCGCCGCCGCGCTGGTGAACAGCGTTCGCAACTGCCCGCGTGCTCACCCGCTACGGCGTGAAACGACGACCATGGACGACAGCGGGCAGGCCCGGGGACCCTGCATGACCAACAAGAACGACGACCCGTATGGCTTGACCGCGCTGTTTTCGATCGAGGACCGGGTGGCTGGCGACACCACGGAGGAGAGTCTGCGGGCGTATCTGGCTGACCTGCCGCGCGGCCGTGGCAGCCCTTTCGCCAGGACGCCGAGCACCAACTTCACCCGGTTCGTCGTTATCGACAAGCAGGGCTTTGGCGGCGGGCCTTCAGTGCCCGACTCACCAGGCTCGCCCTGTCTGCTCTGGAGGGCCTGCTTCAGCGGGGATCGTGACCCATGGCTCACGGCCACCTGGAAGTGTGCGCAGCGCGAGATCCAGGAGATCTTCTCGCACTGCGTGGACTACGACGAGTACCCCGGCCAGGAGGGCTTCATGCGGTACGTCCAGCGCGGTCAACGCGCAACTGCATTCCTTTTTGGCGACTATCCCAACGCCACGGTCGAGGAAGTGTTGGACGGCCTCGAGGTCAAGAAACGCTTTGTGGACTTCCTGGTCGACAACCGGCTTGCGGGCCACGTGACGCTCAAGGGGAACTTTCTCGACTGGATGGATGAGACGGTCCAATAGCCGTCGCCGTCGACGCCCGAGCTCGAGCTTCTCCGGGGAGAGAGGAGAGTCAACGATGCAGGCATCCCTGTGGTTGGGTCTGGTGGTTCTTGCTTCCCTCTGTACGACGATGCCGGCCGCCGCTCAGGCGCCCGTGGGGGCGCTGGCGATCGACGAACGGAAGGGCGAGCAGTGGGGCTGGGCGGTGGACTACGAGACCGCGGCCGCGGCGCAGGCGCGGGCGCTGGGCGAGTGCGGTACGGGCTGCTCGGTGGTGCTGACGTTCGGTCGCTGCGCGGCGTATGCGGCCGATCAGGACGCGGACAGCACGGCGGTGGGGTGGGCCGAAGCGTATGCGTCGGCGTCTGCCGCGCAGGAGGCGGCGCTGACCGAGTGCCGTTCACGGAGTGGCGGGTCTGGGTGCATCGTGCGGGCATGGGGCTGCAACGGGCCGGTTGTCGAGGAGGGTCTGAACCTGGACCTGGCGGCCCGGCGTCAGATCCAGCAGGGCCTGGCGGCCGGGGGTTTCGACCCTGGCGGTGTGGACGGTCTGTTCGGTCCGCGGACGCGCGCGGCGATACGGCGGTGGCAATCGTCGCGCGGTGCGCGGTCGACGGGCTATCTGGACGGTGCGTCGGCCGAGGCGCTGCGGTCTACCGGTGCGGCCGGTCCAGCGGTGGCGACGGCCGCGCCGTCTGCGCCTGCGACGGTCCCGGCGGCGGAGCAGTCTTCGCCGGCGAGCGCACCGGCGGCCGTGGCGGTCGCTCCCGCGGCCAGCGCGGAGCTGGAGGGATTGTTCTGGCAGTCGATCATGAACAGCACGAACCCGGCGGAGTTCGAGGCGTATCTTCGTCGGTTCCCGAACGGTCTGTTCAGCGAGCTGGCGCAGGCGCGAGTGGCGGCGCTGCGCGCGTCGGCGGGTGCTGCGTCCGTGGCAACCGGGACGCGCGTGGGCGGGACGGGGTCGCCGGAGGCCTCCGGCTCTCGGGTCTCCGGCGCGCCTGCGCCGAGTTTTGGCACAACCGTCGGCGGGGACGTGCGCCGGCGTCCCGGCGAGGTGTTCCGGGACTGCGCCGAATGCCCGGAGATGGTGGTGCTGGCGGGCGGCACGCTGGCGCTGGGCCGCTACGAGGTGACGGTGGGCGAGTATCGGGCGTTCGCGTCGGCGACGGGCGGCGGTGCGGGCGGGGGATGTTTCCCGCTGGGTGACGCCGATTCGTGGCGCGACCCTGGTTTTCCGCAGACGGATCGTCATCCGGTGACGTGCGTGAGCTGGGACGACGCGCAGGCGTATGTGTCGTGGCTGAGCCGGACGACGAGCATGAGGTATCGGCTGCCGACTGAGGCGGAATGGGCGCGGGCGGCGGAGGGGTCTCAGCGCGGATGCGACAGCGAGCGGACGGGGAATCGGGCAACGTGTCCGGTCGGCTCCTACGGGTCGAACGCCGCCGGTCTGTCGGACATGGTCGGGAATCTGTGGGAGTGGGTGGAGGACTGCTGGGATGTCAACTGCGGCCGTCGTGTGCTGCGCGGCGGTGCCTGGGTCAGCGTCGTGGTGAGCCAGCGTCCCGGCGCGGACTTCGGGTTCCGTGCCCACGGTCGGCTCTACGACATCGGTTTTCGCGTGTCGAGGACACTTGATTGACTTCGTCGGGTGCCAGTGGTCAGGATGCGCGCCGAACGGGTCCGGCGGTGCAGGTCGCGCGGCGCAAACGGTCCGAACCGCATGCTCTCGCCGCGGACCGGGCTCGTGAGGATGCGCACGCCCGTATCTGAGGCGTCGGCTTCCGACGCAAGCGGCCGGCCCGACCGCCGAGAATTTTTTTGCGGCGAGCCGTTCGGTTTGGCCGCACCGGACGCCTGTACCCATGAAAGCTGTTTCCTGATGCGGTGCGAAGCGAGCCGTACCGAGTCGCACGACAG
>WTGR01000648.1 GCA_011523485.1 Acidobacteriota bacterium | reverse complement strand
GCGACGATGCTCTCGGCGAACAGGTTGTCGCCGAGGCGGTGGCCGCCGTAGTAGTCGCTGGTCGGGGTGCCGGTCGGCAGGTAGACGTAGCCGAGCTCGTCGTCGGCGCTCAGCGGCGGCCAGATGTTGGCGTTGCCCGAGTAGCGCCACGACTCGTTCAGCCAGGTGTCGGCGCCGAAGTCGTCCGCCTGCGGAATGGTGCGGAACACCCACCGCACGTCGCCGGTGCGCGCGTCGACCCCCTTGACCCAGCCGGGCGGGGCCTCCCGGCGGATGACGAAGTCCGAGATGATGGTCGGCGTGACCACCACGTCGCGGGTGATGACCGGCGGGGAGGCGACTCCCACCAGGTTGCGGCCCTGGTAGTTGGTCCCGCCGCGCTCGGCCCGCGGCACGCCTTCCATCAGGTCGACCCGGCCGTTGTCGCCGAAGTCGCGGACGGGCTCGCCCGTGCGGGCGTCGACCGCGATGAGGTACGCCTCGCTCGTGCCCCAGAAGATGCGGGCGTCGTCGCCGTCGCGCCAGTAGGCGAGACCGCGCGAGCGGTAGGCGTGCGTCGGGTCGCCGCCCGCGTAGGCTTGCGGATCGTGCACCCAGACGGTTTCGCCGGTGCCGGCGTCGATGGCCGCCGCCTGGTAGAGCGCGGTGGTCAGGTAGAGCACGCCGTCGATCATCAGCGGCGTCGCCTGCAGGCCGCGGATGGAGACCGGCCGGTCGTCCGCGCGCCGGGGCAGCGACTCGAGGTCCACGTTGCCGTCGACGGACTGCCAGCGCCAGGCTATGCGCAGGTCGTCGAAGTTGCTCGCGTCGATCTGGTCCAGCGGGGAATACTTCGTGCTGCCGTTGTCGCCGGCGTAGCTGCGCCACTCGCCGTCGACGGCGCCGTACTGCGCGGCGGCGGGTTGGGCCGCCAGCACCAGCGCCGCCGAGACGGCAACGGCGAGAGCGACGAGACCTGCGTGTCGAGCGAACATGGGATCCTCCAATCCGAACCTGTGAGCGCGTGGCGAGAATTCCGCGGGAGGTTCCACCACGACTCCCGGCGGCCGGCGCCGTTATCGATCGCAGGCGACGTAGGCGTCGATCACCGCGCGCTCGCCCTCCCGGCCCTCTCCCGCGTTGCCGTGCTCCATGCCGACGATGCCCCGGTAGCCCTTCTTCTTCAGATGGCCGAACACGTTCAGGTAGTTGATCTCGCCGGTGGTCGGCTCGTTGCGTCCCGGGTTGTCGCCGACCTGGATGTAGGCGATCTCGTCCCACGCCCGGTCGAGGTTGGGGATGAGATTGCCCTCGGTGATCTGCTGGTGGTAGAGGTCGTCGAGGATCTTGCAGTGGGGGCTGCCCACCGCCCGGCAGATCTGGTACGCCTGCGGGATGCCGGTCAGGAACACGCCGGCGTGGTCGGTCCAGTGGTTGAGCGGTTCCAGCACCAGGGTCAGCCCGGCCGGCTCGCAGATCTCCACCGCCCGCTTCAGGTTGTCGATGACGATGGACGTCTGGTAGGCGCGTTCCAGCCCGCGGTCGTAGTCGCCCGGCACCACGGTGCACCACCGCGCGTCGACGCGGCCGGCCACCTCCACCGCGTGCCGGATGTCGGCCAGGATGCGGCTGCGCGCCTCAGGGGCGTCGGAGGCGAAAGAGACCTCGCCCCAGGCGGTGTGGGCCACGAAGACCCCCATCCGCATGCCGAGCCGCTCGAGCTCGGCGCCGATGCGCTCCTGGAGGGCGACGTCGCGGCGCGGCATGCCGTTGTCCTCCAGCGCCCGGAACCCCTCGTCGTGCATGAAGCGGAGCTGGTCGAGGAGATCCTCGCCGGCGTGGTGGCGGAACATGCCGAAGTGGGGGGCGTAGTCGAGGCCGAAGCGCCTGTCGCCGGTCTGCGCGGACGCTCGGGACGGCGCCGGCGCGCGGGCGGCCGCTGCGGGGACCGCCGCCGCGGTCGCCACGGCGAGGCCGGTTCCGAGAAACGCTCTTCGTCGCATGCCCGCTATCGTATATTGCCCGGATGCGTTGGATGAGACGAATGTGGATCGGGATGTGGGTCGTCGGACGCGCTCGGCGGCCGGGCGGCCCACGAGCGGTAGCGGTTCGTGTCTGACGCACCGATCCACCTCCGCAAGCTGCTCGGCCGCGGCGACGTGCTGGCCATCGCCTTCGGCGCCATGGTCGGCTGGAGCTGGGTGGTCCTGGCCGGCGAGATGATCTTGCGGGCGGGCGCCGTCGGCTCGATCCTGGCGTTCGGCGCGGGCGCGGTGATGGTCTGGCTGGTGGGGCTCACCTACGCCGAGCTGTCGTCCGCGCTCTCTCGCGCCGGCGGCGAGATCAGCTTCACCTTCGTCGCACTGGGACCCCCCGGGGCGTTCGTCTGCGGGTGGACGCTGGTGCTCGCCTACGTCGCGGTCTGCGCCTTCGAGGCGGTCGCGCTGCCGACCGTCCTCAGCTACCTGGCGCCAGGCTTCGAGGCCGGCAGTCTCTACACGGTTGCCGGCTGGGAGGTGCATGCGAGCTGGGTACTGGCCGGGGTAACCGGCGCCGTCGCCATCGGCGTGGTGAACTACCGCGGCATCCGCTTCGCCGCCTTCGCGCAGCGTCTCGCCGTCGGCAGCCTGCTGCTGGTCGGGCTCGCGTTCTTCCTGCCGGGCTCGGTGCAAGGCGACACCGCGAACCTGGTCCCCTGGATCACGGGCTGGGAGGGAGTGCTGCGGGTCGTCATCATGACGCCGTTCCTCTACGTCGGGTTCGACGTCATCCCCCAGCTCGCCGAGGAGATCGACGTCCCGTTCCGCACCATCGGCCGCATCATCGTGCTGTCGATCGCGATGGCGCTCGGCTGGTACTGCCTCGTGCAGTGGACCGTCGGGCTGTCGCTGGACCCCGCCACGCTCGTCGGGCGTGCACTGCCCACCGCCGACGCCATGAGCGCCGTCTACGGCAGCCCGTGGGCGGGCCGGCTGCTGGTGGTCGGCGGCGCGTTCGGCATTCTCACGAGTTGGAACGCCTTCTTCCTCGGCGCCTCACGGCTGCTGTTCGCGATGGCCCGCGGCGGGATGCTGCCGGCGGTATTCGCCCGCCTGCACCCGCGCTACGGGTCGCCGGTGGCGGTGATCGTCGTGCTGACCGGGATCACCGTGGTCGCCCCGTTCTTCGGCCGCCCGGCGCTGGTGTGGCTTGTCGACGCCGGCTCGCTGGCGACGGTCGTGGCCTACCTGCTGGTGGCGGCGGCGTTTCTCATCATCC
>WTGR01000067.1 GCA_011523485.1 Acidobacteriota bacterium | reverse complement strand
CGTTCGTGTTCGCCCAGGTCACCAACGGCGTGGGCGTGGACACCATCACCGACGCGGTGGTCGCGGGTCTGGAGACGACGCGTTCCGGGTCGTCCTGAGGCGGGGGCGGCGGCCGCCGCCGCTGGTGCCCGTCTGCGACGTTCGGGCGTAGTTCCGGGTCCTGCGGCCCCGCGAGCGGGGCGGCGCCACGCAACCGTGCCAGGCTGTTTGCCAATGGACGCCATCGCGCCTTGGCTCACGCCGACCTTGCTGGCTACGCTCTTCGCTTGGCTGCGGAACGACATGGGTGATCGACGCCGAGCGCGTCGCCTGCAACCCGTGCGTCGTCACCTGCCTGGTGGAGGACTGCATCACGATGGAGGCGCTGCCGGTCTGCGCGATCGACCCGCGCACCGGCAAGGCGGTGGAAGGCTACGCGAACCGGACGACGCACCAGAACAATCCGGATGCGCCACTACTCTTGGCTGTCGTCGTCCATAGATCATATCGACCATGACCGCCAACGGGCGGTCTGCGCCAGCGAGGAACGCAGCGCCCAGATGCTGTGTGCCGCCATTCGACCGGCCACGGCCTCACGGCTGCACGCGCGTCGCGCTGACTGTCAACGCGTACTGAAATCTCGCCGCCTTCGGTCATAGAGAATTCGCCCATTCCTCGCGACGTGACGCTTGCCGATAAATTCTCGACGGTCTCGTGCACCGGTGACGATTCCGGAGAAGTCATTCGAAGGCGTTTCAACGCCTGCCACAGTGAGGCTGGTAGCGGAGAACTTATTCGGGTTCGCGACCGTCACTGTTGGACTACAAGCGACGGACGCCGAAAACCGGTGCGGGTTGGCCGATTGTATGTTAGACTGCGTGAATGCTAAGTGGTCTCGGCGGGCGGGGCGACTCCGTGGCTAGCCGAAGCGATGGATGTCTTGCCGACGGACTAGCAAACAAGATGTCTTTCTTGAAGGTCTCAGATTGACTGAAGGCGAAGTGGCGCTCGTAATCGTTACGTCTGTTGTGGCTGCGGCTAACTTGATTGCGGCGGTTGCAGCCTTGTGGAACGCTCGGGCTTCCAAGCGGTCCGCTGACCTCACGCGTAGGGAAATTGCGCTTTCTAGGAATCCAGAGCTGCGCCTCGAGAAAGTGACCGTCCAACATGGCGACGGGCGGCTGATTATGCTCGGGCAGATACGCGAGACGAGTGGACACCCCGCGTACGTGCACACGCTACGGACCACCATTGAGGTAGTGGAGCCCGTTGAGCTGGAAACGGGGGAAGTGGTACCTGGATATGTCGCATGCAGGCGCGGTCCTGACGTGGGACGAAGACGCGTCGACAACGAGCGGCGTTGCGCGTGTCTGGTTCTGTCAAGGTGGACCACGTTGGACCGCCCCGCGACATCGCCATCAGTGTCGTCTACACGTATTCCGGCGACCACACCCGGTGGCGCAGGGAGACGTGGTGTGCGGATGTGAAGGTCGTTGTGGCACCAACGGGGTCGATCGAGACGCAAGTATCGCACCGTTTCTACCATGATAGGTACGACGATGAGGACGGTGGCGTTCAGAAAGTGGCGAGGTGGCTTCAGAAGATACGGACCGAGATGGGCGGATGAGAACATCATCGGCAAGGGCGCGGTATGGGGCTGGCCAATTGTTATATGCGCGACTGGCGGCAATAGATCGCCGTTACTTACCAGTTTGCGTGCTACCCGCATGGATATGGACTCTTGCCGAAAACTATTGGTCCTCAAGGCAGCGCAAACGCCCAGAAGCCAAGCCTCGACGCGATGGCGACGTACAGCCGCCCCCGACAATGTAGGTCATCGGCGAGGCCCTCCACGCCTGGTTGATCTGGTGGTGCCAGAGCGGCTCCGCGCGTCCAGCGCGGCTAACGCCCGCTGTTCTCAGCGACGAACATCACGTTCCCCTCCGTCGAGGTTCGCGTCGCGGGGCATGCCCGACATCGAGATGCGACGATGAGCTGACGAGAAGAACCTATGTCCGGATTCCGCTCCGGCGGCTTGCTCGGTTGACCCGGTGCTCGAAATAGCGGCGGAACACTTCGTTCTCGGGATACGCCGACGGATCGGCCCAGATCGCTCCGAGCCGTCCCACCAACCCCGCAATCCAGTCCGCCGCCTGAAGTGTCTGATAGCGGTGGCTCTCCACATGGAATGGCGGCTCGATGAGATGTCGGCGAGGTTCTCTCGCTCCGTACATGCTCCGCCCGGCCGCGGTGATCAACGCGGAGCGTTGGTCATGCTCGTCGAGAATCACGATGAAGTTGTCTCGCGGGTCGTCATTCTGTTCACAGGACTCGTCGATCCGCTTGATCGCCTCGAGAAACACTCTCGCGTAGAGCCGGTTCGGACGGTGTGCGGCTGGCGTCGCGGTCTTCCTGAGCCCGACGTAGAAGACGAAGCCACCGAGTCGCTCGATCTTGTTGAACAGTCGATTCGTGAACTGTCGAAGTACGCGATATCGAGTCACGTTGGTGACGGTGAAGAGGCTGGCGCCCTTCTTCTCCCAGACTGCGGGGTGTTCGCCCGACCGCTGGATCTCGAAATCGAGCATCTGGCACTTGCGCTGGAAGAACCATGTACCGAAGCCGCGCACTTCTCCAGCCGGCAGCACGAATCCCGCGAGGCCGAACACCGGACTGTCTTTGTATCTCGGGTCCGTGCGGCTGATGTAGGGGCCGATATGACCGAATTCGTCAAGGTAGGCGAAGTACGTCACCCATGAACCTCCAGAAACACAAGAGCCCGCGCCGGAGCGCGGGCCTCGGAAGGAGGGCAACACGTGCTTGCGCCTCGTTGAACAGAGTACATTCGAGCGCCGACCGCGTCAAGACCGCACGAAGGTTCGATCTGCGTGAGGATCTCACGCCCGTCGGTGCCACTGTCGTCACGGCAACGCGAACGCCCAGAACCCGAGCCTCGACGCGATTGCGACGTACTGCCGCCCTCCGACCATGTAGGTCATCGGAGACGCCCTCCACTCGTGGTTGATCTGCCGGTGCCAGATCGGCTAGCCGCTCCGCGCGTCGAGTGCAGCGAACGCGCCGCTGTTCTCACCGAAGAACACCACGTCGTCGTCGGTCGACAGGACGCCGGAGAAGGTGCGCGCCTCGCTGGACCGCGCGTAGCTCCACACCGTCCGGCCGGTCTGGATGTCGAGCGCGCGGATGAACTTCTGGTTCGGCGCGCCGTCCGGGAGCCAGGTCGTGCCGCCCATCCAGTTTC
>WTGR01000147.1 GCA_011523485.1 Acidobacteriota bacterium | reverse complement strand
TAGATTGGCGGAGGTGCCGATGCCGATGTGGACGGTGCCGTTAACGCCTTCGTCGTTGAGCATCTCGCCGGTGAACTCGGTGCAGGCCGGATTCAGGCCGAAGGCGAACTGAGCCAGGTTGTAGACCCAGCGGTCTTCCTGCCGGGCGAGCAAATCGGCGAGGAAATCGGCCTGGTCACCACCCTCGATGCGCGTGACGAAGCCGCGGGAGATTCGGAAGGTGACGGGTTGGCGAACAGGACCCACGCCGTAGTACGGGATGCTCCCGTCACACACGAACACGCCCTCGGCGGTGCCCTGGGAAGGCGCACAGTTGGCCTCGATGTTGGGAACCGCCGAGAAGCCCGGTCCGCCCAGCAGACAGGCGTGGCTGTTCCCGGTGACGCCCGCGAGGCTCATGCTCAGGTCGGTGCCGGAGGGGTTGGTGACCCGTAGCCGCTCGCCGTCGGTAAGCCGTGCCGCCAGAGCCCGGCACAGCGGCTGGCGTGCACGGAAGTCCGCGAACAGTCCGCCCTCACCCATCATTCGTTCGGTGAAGGCCGTCATCGACAGAACGCGGGCGCCCGCGCCGATGGCTTCGCGAACGGCCCGCGTGTGCGCCATGGCAAGCGTCACCGGTAGGAAGACGACGTCGGCAGCCGCCAGCGCCGCGGCGACGGCCGCCCCCGGCTCCTCGTTGTCGATGGACCGTTCCGGCGGGATCAGGATGCTCGCGACGGCTCCGGCCTCGCGCGCCTCGTCGGCGACGGCTTCGGCGATGCTCATCCGCTCCGGATCGGTCACGATGACCGCGCTCTCGGCGGCCTGGACGTTGGCGCACGTCCGCACGAGGATTCGCGCGCCCTCCTTCACACCAGCACCTCCGTGTCCCGCTGCACCACCCGGCCGTCGACGGCGATCGTCGGCGCCCACATGAGCAGGTCGTAGTGGGTCGGCGCCACGATTTCGCCACCCAACGTGTGGCTGGTGCCGATGCCGATGTGGATCGTGCCCAGGACGCCCTCGTCCTCGAGCATCTCGCCGGTGAGGCGGGCGTTCGGATTCAGGCCCACGCCCAGCTCGGCGACGTTGAAGCAGTGGCGGTCGGCGAAGGACTCCAGGTGCTCCCGCAGGAAGTCGGCCTGAGCGCCGCCGGTCATCTCGACGATGTAGCCGTGTCGCACCGAGCAGACGATGGGCTCGTCCAGGACCCCGATTCCGAGGTAGGGCACCGACGCGTCGACGATGATCGTGCCTTCGGCCGACCCGGTGACCGGCACCACGTTGACCTCGATGTCGGGGACGGGGGCGAGCTCACCGGGCGCCGGAATGTTGGTCAGCACGTTGGCGCCGCGGCCCTCGATGCCGAAGCGGAGGTCGGTGCCGCGCGGAGAGGTCAGCCGCACCGAACTGCCCGCCGTAAACGCGGCTCCCAGGCGACGGCAAACGGCGGCCTGGCCCTCGAAATCGGTGTCGAGCAGCGCCGGACTGGTCATGATCGCGTCGGTGTAGGCCGTCATCATGCATACGCGCGCGCCCGCGTCAAGCGCGGCCCGCATCGCCCGCGTGTGGGTGATCGAGATGCTCACGGGCGAGAAGATCACGGCGGCTTCCGCCATCGCGCGCGCCACCGGCGGGGGCGGCTCCTGCCCGTCCTGGTCCCGCACCGGGATGATGCAGACGGTGACTGCGGCTCCGGCGTCGCGGGCGGCAGCCGCCACCGCATCCGCGTACCGTCGCATCGTGGGGTCGGTCACGACCACGACCGCCTCGCCCGCCTGAACGCGTCCGTTGACGTGCACGAGCCGGCGGGCGCCGGGGGTCAGGTCAGCCACGGTCCCTCGCGAAGAACTCATCGAATCGGCCATCGAAAATGATCGCGGTGTAACCGTCGCCGGTACAGTTGGTCGCCGTGCGGAGCATGTCGGGTATGCCGCCCGAGAGCGCGATCCAGCTCGCGACGAAGTCGCCCTGCGCCTGGCCCTCCAGTCCCAGGATGCTTGCGAACAGCGTCGCGCTCCAAAGCGCCGTCCCCATCCCGGCCGGCAGCCCCGGCGCCGCGATCGTGAACAGGACGACAGCCGGCCAGGCGGCCAGCATCATCACCCAGCTCAGCTCCATGCCGAAGACGTAGCTCACGACGAACGGCCCGTAGGCAAGGTAGGCCAGCGCGCTCGCGTCCAGGTTCACCACCGCGCCGAAGGGCAGGACGAAGTCGGCCACCTCGTCGCGGACGCCCGCCTTCTTCGCGTTGGCGAGGTTCACGGGCAGCGTCGCCAGCGACGAGCACGTGCCCGCGGCGAACATCGCGGTCGGCACGTAGTAGCCGCTCAGCACGGGTCCCACGCGCCGCCGTCCCACCCGGCGCACGAGCACGAACGTGTAGAACGCCCACCACACGAGCACGAGCGCCGCCGTGTAGCCGGTCATGGTGAGGTAGTGGGACAGGCCCAGGCTCGCGCCGAAGCGCACGCCCAAGGTGACGCCGAACGCGAGGATGAGCGGGAGCATGACGTAGGCCAGACTGCCGCCCGCCCTCTCGATGGCGCCGGCGACCCTCCGCAGCACTCCGTAGGTCGGATCGTGGCGCGCGCCGAAGAGCCCGAGCAGCACGCCCGCGAGGATCGCCAGCAACGGCCGGGAGGCCCCGCCCTCGCCGAGGCTCTGCAACATCGCGGCCGCTTCCGCCCATACACCCTGGTCCCCCGCCGCAAGCGGAATGCGGAAGATCGCCGCCGAAGCCACCAGCGCGATCAGCCCCGCAACCGTCGACGTAAAGACGTACCACAGCACGACCGCCCCCGCGAAGCGGCCCGCCAGCCCGCGCCGCACCAGCGTCGCAATGGCCGGACTCAGTGCGGCAAGAATCAGCAGCGGCACCACGGCCACGACCCAGCCGATCAGCGTCGACGTGGCATCGGCCACGGGCGCAAGAGGTCCGGGAAAGAAGCCGCCCGCCGCCAGGCCCGCCACCAGCGCCAGAAACGTCCACACGTAGGTGGGGATCCTGCGCTTCACCGGCGGCTCGTCCTGCTGTCGGGGCCTCCGGTGCAAACTCGGATGCAGGTGCGGGTCCGGCCCATCGCCTCAGGAGGCGGGCAGCGCGAGCCTGTAGCGACGCACTCGCTCCACCCCCAGATCGTCGCGCTCGACAGCCCACACGAAAGAACGGCCGAACACGGGCGGAGGCGAAGAGCCGAATCCTTCGGGCGGTACCACGGCTCCCAGGTAGGTACCGTCGGCTTCGAACACGTCGTAACGC
>WTGR01000620.1 GCA_011523485.1 Acidobacteriota bacterium | reverse complement strand
GTTCGCGAGGTCGACCTTTGAACGGCTGGCTGCTCGACACGAACGTGGTGTCCGAGCTGCGCAAGACGCGGCCTGCCGCGCGCGTGAAGGCGTGGTCGGATGCGCAACCGCCCGACAGCCTCTTCCTCAGCACGGTCACGCTCGCCGAGATTCGGTACGGGATCGAATGTCAGTCGGATCCGGCGTTTCGGCAGGAGCTCGAGCGCTGGCTCGACGACGGGCTCAGGCCGTGGTTCGCACGGCGCATCCTCCCGGTGGACGAAGACGTAATCCTGGAATGGCGCCGCATGGTCGCCCGGGGCAGGCAGCAGTCGATCACCTTCAGTCAGCCGGATCTCTTCATCGCGGCGACCGCGCAGGTGCATGCGCTGACCGTCTGCACGCGCAACGACAACGACTTCCGCGCCGCGAACGTCCCCGTTCTCAATCCCTGGTCGGAGTGATCGCCGGAACCCGCATGCCGGTCGTATGATACGAGGCATGTCCAAGCGTCGCTTCGCGTCCACGCCGATTGCGCTCGCGTTGCTCTTGCTGTCGGCCCCGGTCGCCGCCCAGCCGGCGGCTGACGATCCCGCGCACCGGCTCCTGACCACGGACTACGGCGAGTGGCCCGCTTACGGCGGCGACGCCGGGCACACGCGCTACTCGCCCCTCGATCAGGTTGACGCCTCGAACTTCGGCGAGCTGGAGTTGGCCTGGCGCTTCCGGACCGACAACCTGGGTCCGGCGCCCGAGTTCAAGCTGGAGGGCACGCCGCTGATGGCTGACGGCGTGCTCTACGCCACCGGCGGCACACGCCGCACCGTGGTCGCGCTCGACGCCGCGACCGGCGAGCTGCTCTGGATGCACCGGGAGGACGAGGGCGAGCGCGCCGCGGCATCGCCTCGCCGCCTGTCGGGTCGCGGACTCGCCTACTGGACCGACGGCCGGGAGGCGCGCATCCTCTACGTGACCATCGGCTTTCGCCTGGTGGCGCTCGACGCGGTTTCCGGCGCGCGGATTCCCGAGTTCGGAACCGGCGGCGCCGTCGACCTGAAGACGGCCGCCTTCGTCGGCGACGGGCGGCGCATCGACCCGGTCACCGGGGCCATCGGCTCGAACGCCACCCCGACGGTGGCGCGCGACGTCGTGGTGGTGGGCGGCACCTTCGCCGACGGCGCCGCGCCCCCCACCCACAACCACATCAAGGGACTCGTGCAGGCGTTCGACGTCCGCAGCGGCCGGCGCCTGTGGACCTTCAACACGGTTCCGCGCCCCGGCGAGTTCGGCGCCGACACGTGGCTCGGCGATTCATGGGGCACGAACGGCAACAACGGCGTCTGGACGCAGATCTCGGCCGATCCCGAGCTGGGCATCGCCTATCTGCCGGTCGAGTCCCCGACCGGCGACTACTACGGCGGGCACCGGCCGGGCGACAACCTGTTCGGCGAGAGCCTCGTGGCCGTGGATCTGCTGACCGGCGAGCGGCTGTGGCACTTCCAGCTCGTCCACCATCCGCTCTGGGGCTTCGACATGGCCAGCCCGCCGATTCTGGCCGACGTCACCGTCGACGGACGGGCGGTCAAGGCGGTGGCGCAACCCGGCAAGCAGGCCTTCCTCTACGTTTTCGACCGGGTCACGGGCGAGCCGGTCTGGCCGATCGAGGAGCGCCCGGTGCCGCGCGGCGACGTGCCGGGCGAATGGTACTCTCCCACGCAACCGTTCCCGACGAAGCCGCCGGCCTACGACCGCCAGGGGGCCTCCATCGACGACCTGATCGACTTCACCCCCGAGTTGCGCGCCGAGGCGGTCGAGCTGGTTTCGCGCTACAAGCTCGGACCCATGTTCACGCCGCCGGTCGTCAGCCGGCCGGAGGGCCCGATCGCCACGCTCGGCCTCGGCGCCGGCAGCGGCGGCACGAACTGGCCGGGCGGAGGCTACGACCCGGAGACCCACATCCTGTACGTGCCGTCGCGCACCGGCTTCTACTCCTGGGAGCTGATTCCGAGCCCCGGCCCGGACGTCTCGGACATGCGCTACGTCAAGGGAACGACGGAGCACGGGGTGGGACACGGCGGGCTGCGCGATCTCAACGTGCGCGGGCTGCCGTTGGCGAAGCCGCCCTACGGCCGCCTGTCGGCCATCGACCTCGACGGGGGCGACATCCTCTGGCAGCGGCCGCTCGGCGACACGCCGGACCTGGTGAAGAACCACCCGGCGCTGGCGGGACTCGATCTCCCGCGCACCGGCGAGCGCTGCACGCACCTGATCGGCCCGCTCGTGACCGATACGCTGATCGTGATGGGCGAATGCGGCTTTCACGAGACGCCGTCCGGGCGCGGCGCCATGCTGCGCGCCTACGACAAGGCGACGGGACGCGAGGTGGGCGCGGTGTTCCTGCCGGCGCCGCAGTCGGGGTCGCCGATGACCTATCTGGCCGGCGGCCGGCAGTACATCGTCCTGGCCGTCAGCGGGCGCGGTTACCCGGGGGAGTACCTGGCGTTCCGGCTGCCATCGTGAGCACCGGGCGGCGGTCGTTCCCGCGGCGGGTTCCGGGGCGGTAGCGTTCCGTCGACAGCGTTCCGGGCGGCGAGATTCGGACGGCGGTTCGGTTGGTGTGATTCTCGAGGCCGCGAATGATCACGACACGACGCCCCTGGTGCACGAACCTCCGCGCGGCTCTCGTCGCGACCCTCGCCTGCGCGGCGCCGGCGGCGGCGCAGCCGTTCGACGGCCAACGCGACGCGCAGCCCGAGACCGCCACCCTGGCCATCGTCGGCGGCCTGCTCATCGACGGCCACGAGGGGCCGCCCCTGCCGGGCGGCATCGTCCTCGTCGACGGCAACCGCATCGTCGCCGCCGGCAGCCGGGAGACGCTGGCGGTTCCCGATGGCGCCGACGTCATCGACGCCACGGGCATGACCATCATGCCGGGGCTGATCGACGTCCACGTGCACCTCGACATCCTCGGGCACTCCGACTATCAGCACTGGCACGGCTCGCATCGGCCGAACTACGCGGCGATCATGGAGGTCTCCGCCCGCCAGCTCCTGATGAGCGGCGTCACGACGGCGGTGGACCTCGCGGGCAACCCGGACGCGCTCATCGCGACCAGGGAGCGGGTCGAGCGCGGCGAGATCCCGGGCCCCCGCATCGTCGCCAGCATGGGCTGGATCACGCACTGGACGGACGAGCAGGTCCAACGCCACCACCGCCGCACGCACACCGTCAACGTCCGCACCGTCGAGGAGGCCCGCGCCGCGGCGCG
>WTGR01000751.1 GCA_011523485.1 Acidobacteriota bacterium | reverse complement strand
CCGGATCGCGCCGTCCACCCAGCGCGCCTTCGCCTTGCCCCGCATGTCGGCGGCGAGGAGGGTGCCGGTGCCGATCGGCTTGGTCAGGACGAGCCGGTCCCCGGGGCACAGGCCGCCCTTGCGGAGAATCCGGTCCGGATCGATAGCTCCGCTCACCGAGAGGCCGAGCTGCACCTCCGCACCCTCGCTCGTGTGTCCGCCCACCAGCGCCGCGCCACCCTCGTTCAGCACCTTGACCGCGCCGGACAGGAGGTCCTCCAGCAGGGTCTCCATCTTCGATTCGAGCCCGTGCGGAATCGTGACGATGGCCAGCGCCGAGTGCGGCTCCGCGCCCATGGCATAGAGGTCGCTCAGGCAGTGGTTCGCGGTGATCCGGCCGAACAGCCACGGGTCGTCGATCATCGAACGAAACGCGTCGACCGACTGCACCAGCAGCTTGCCGGGCGGCAGCGAGGCGACCGCCGCGTCGTCCGGGGCGTCGAGACCGACCACGACGTCGTCCCGCCGCACCGGCTCCAACCGGGCGACGACCCGGTCGAGCAGCGTGGCGCCCACCTTCGACCCGCAGCCGCCACAGCGCATGGCCACGACCGACAGCTCGCGCACGACGTCCGGCGGGGCCAGACCCGGCGGCACGGCCGGCGCCGGACGGCTGCCCGCCGACTCCACATCCATCTCCGGCAGGTCGGCGAAGCGCCGCATGAAGCGCCGGTCGATCCAATCCTTCCAGCGCCAGACCCAGGCGCCCTCGGCCGACCACCGGCCGCGGGAGGCGACGGCGTAGCGGTCGCCCGTGCTGATCAGGCTCAGGAACCGTCGCTGCGGGTGGAACGGCCGCAGTTTCCGGCCGAGCAGCGCCCGCCGCAGGTTCGCGGCGAGCGGCTTGCCCTGGCGGACGGCGAACACCCCTGCCTTCTCGCGCGGGTGCTCTCGGACGGAGGCGACGTCGCCCGCCGCGAAGACGCCCGGATGCGACGTCGACTGCAGCGTCGCGTCGACCGCGATGAAGCCCGCGCCGTCCACCGCGAGCCCGGACGCGGCCGGCCAGGGCGGGGGCGCGGCGGCCGTGGCCCAGACGACTTCGTCCGCCTCGAAGGAGTCGCCGTCGGCGGTCTTCAGTCGGCCGGCCTCGACCCGGGTGACTCGCGTTCCGAGATGCAGGTGCACGTCCCGCTCGGCGAGCACGCGCGCGAAGCGATGCTGCGCGCCCCGGTTGTGCGTCGGCGGCACGGTCGGCGCCGGGCCGAACAGGTGGAACTCGGGGACCTGGAACAGGCCCGCCTCGGCACGCGCGCGGGTCGAGAGCGCGTGCTGCATCGCCAGCGTCAGCTCCACGCCGGCCGCTCCCGCCCCCACGATCGCCACGCGCAGCTTCCGAGGGCTCTCGCGCACCCGCTGGGCCAGGCGCTCCCAGCGCGCGACCAGCCCGCCGATCGGCTTCACCGGGACGGCGTGCGCCACTGCCCCGTCGACGTCGAGCCGCGGCGCGATGCCGGTGTCGATCGACAGCACGTCGTAGGGCACCGGCGGCCGCTTGCGGCACAGCACGGTGCGCCTGTCGAGATCGAGACCCACCGCCTCGCCGTGGAACAGCCGCGCCCCCGCGAAGCGGGCGAGCGGTCCGAGGTCGATGTGGACGTCGTCGAACTCGTAGAGGCCGGCGATCAGGCCGGGCAGCATCCCGGAGTACGGCGCATGGAGGTCGCGCGCGATGACCGTGATCCGCACGCCGGGGATCGGACGCATCCCCAGCCGGCGCAGCACGATGACGTGGCTGTGGCCGCCGCCGACGAGGACGAGATCCTTGATGACGGGGGAGGCGGCACTGTTCATGACGTGACGCCGGCGCGCGCCAGCACGCGCTTGATTGCCGTCTCGAACCGCTCCGGTTCCAGGAGCAGACTCGTGACGAGGAACGCCTCGCGCGGGAAGTCGAAGAAGTAGCCGGGATGCACGAGCACGTGATCCTGCTCCAACAGTCGGAGCGCGAGCGCCTCTTCGGTCTCGGTCGCGGGCACCTGAATCACAGCGTACCACCCGCCCTCGGTGCGCAGCAGCCCTGCCGCCGGGTAGGCGGCCACCAGCCGGACCAACATGCGGTGGTTCGCCGCGATGCGCGCACGGATCTGCTGCGTTACCGCGGCGCCCCGCGCCAGGAGCCGTTCGGCGGCGAGCTGCACCGGGGTGGAGACGGACAAGTAGGTGTCCAGCAGGAGATCGAGCGCGTCGAGAGCCGAATCGACCTCGTCGTCAGGGCCGTCGACGACGATCCAGCCGAGCTTGATCTGCGGCAGGCCGACCGCCTTGGACAAGCCGCCGAGGACGAACGTCAGCACCTCCGCAGGCGCGGACAGCACGCTCCCGGCGCTGCCGGGCAACGGGTCGATCGGGTAGCCGTTGAACACCTCGTCGACGATCAACCGCAGGTTGCGCTCTTGGCAGAGCGTTGCGAGAGCATGATGGTCCTCGCACGCAAGAAACGACCCGGTAGGGTTGTTGGGGTTCACGACGATGATCGCGCGAGCGCGCGAACCGACCGCGTCGCACAGGGCGGGAAAGTCGATCCGCCAGGCCCCGTGGTAGACGAGCGGATACGGGATCGGCTCGATTCCCTCGAACCGCGCGAGGTGTTCCAGTAGCGGATAGCTGGGCTGCGGCACCAGGACGCCGTCTCCCGGCTCGCAGAGGAGCTTGAAGAGGCAGGCGTACGCCTCGCTGGTGCTGGCGGTGAGGGCGACGCGGCCCGGATCGATTCGCCCGGCCCGGGAAGCGCTGCGGGATTCGACGCTTTCGGCAGGCTTCGCCACGCCGCCGGAAGCAAGAGGAGGTCGCGAGAGCCAAGAGGCGACGGCCCGCCGCGCCACCGGCATCCCGCACGACGAGGGCTCGTAGCGCAGGCCGCCCGGCGATGCGAGGGTGTCGAGAAGGTCGGCCGGGTAGTGCAGTCCGACACGCGTTGGATTCGACTCGGTGAGGTCGATTACGTCGACCCCCTGGGTTCCGAGCAGGGCGTACGACCGCGAGAGCCGGTTGACGGTCCGTCCTGCCGGAATGCGCGACGAGAACATGCGTCGAGAGCTTAGCCCGTGGTGGATAATGCTGAGGGACGGAGGAACTGACCATGACACGCATCGCCAGCATCGCGCTGTCGCTCGCCCTGCTCGGCATCGCTACGTCGGCCGGGGCGCAATCGGAGACCTTGAGCGAGAGCGGCTACCTCACCCCGCCCCAGTCCATCGTCGACATT
>WTGR01000944.1 GCA_011523485.1 Acidobacteriota bacterium | reverse complement strand
TGCTGCTGACCGGCATCGGCCCGCTGCTGGCGTGGCGCAAGTCGACGCTGTCGAACCTGCGTTATCAGTTCCTCTGGCCGACGGTGGTGGCCCTGGCCACGGCGACGCTGCTGTATGCGCTCGGGTTCCGGGTGTGGGTGTCGGGCATCTGCTTCGCGCTGTGCGGCTTCGTGGTGGGGACGGTGGGTCAGGAGTTCGTGCGCGGGGCCTTCGTGCGGCGCGGGGTGACGGGGACGGATTTCGTGACGGCGATGATCGGTCTGGTGATGCGGTCTCGGCGGCGCTACGGCGGCTACGTGGTGCACCTGGGCATCGTGCTGATGATGCTGGGGTTCGCGGGGGCCGGCTACCGGCAGACCGAGCAGGTGCTGCTGGGGACGGGCGAGTCGGTCGAGGTGGGGCGCTTCAGCGTGCGCCACGACCGGTTGAGCGTGACCGACGACGGCGCCAAGGAGATGCACACGGCGCACGTGACGGTCTTCGAGGACGGGCGTGAGGTGGGTCAGTTGTATCCGGGGCGTTGGTACTACCGCAAGTACGAGGCGGAGCCGACGACCGAGGTGGCGATGCGGCGGCGGCTGAGCGAGGACGTCTACGTCGTTTTGGCGGCGTACGACATGGGCGACCAGTCGGCGACGTTCCAGGTGACGGTGAATCCGCTGGTGAACTGGATCTGGTTCGGCTTTGCGCTGCTGGCGTTCGGGACGGGGATTGCGCTGCTGCCGGAGAGCCGCTTCGCGTTCCTTGCCAGCAAGGCGCCCGGCTCGGAGGTCGGCGCGCCATCGGGAGCGACGACCGCGATGCTGGTCCTGGCCCTGGCCCTGCCGGGGCTGGCGGCGCCCGCGCACGCGCAGGTCGGCGCCCCGCCGGAGTCGTACGCCGCCACCACGCCGCTGGAGGCCGACCTGCAGCGGCGGCTCGTCTGCACCTGCGGCGACTGTCCCCACTACACGCTGGCCGACTGCCGCTGTTCGTCGCCTCCCCGCTACGTGCGAGGGTCGGACGGTTCGCAGCAACTCGTGGCCGCGGGCGCGGAGTTCATGCGGGGCCAGCTTCGCGAGCAGATCGAGGCCGGCCGCGGCGAGCGCGAGATTCTCGACTACTTCGTCGCCGCGTACGGCAGCCAGGAGCCGCTCGGCGCGCCGCTCGACGAGGGTTTCAATCGCATGGCCTGGCTCTTCCCCTATCTCGTGGGCTTCGGGTGCCTGGTGGCCGTAGGCGGTGTTGCGGTCCGCTGGTCGCGGCGCGGCGGGGCCACGGATGGCAAGGCGGCGCCGGCCCCCGAGCCGATCGACGCCGAGCTCGACGCCCGACTGGATGATGAGCTCCGGAACCTCGACTGACGCCGCGCCGGCGACTTTCCGCCCCTGGCACTTCTTCGTACTGGCCGGCCTGGCCGGCGCGACGGTCGCAGTGGTCACCGTGCGCCCGAGCGGTCTCGCGCCCCTGGTGCTGGTGGTGCTGGCCGCGTGGGCCGGTGCCTACGTCGGCTACGCGATCTATCGCATGGTCGTGCCCCTGCTGGCGCGCGACTTCGCCGAGCGCGTCGAGATGGTGGGCGGCCGAACGCGGGCGGCCCTCGACCGCGAGAAGACCCTCGTGCTGCGTTCCCTCAAGGAGCTGGAGTTCGACCGGGCGATGGGCAAGGTGTCCGACGCGGACTTCCACGAGATGGGCGGTCGGCTCCGCTTCCGCGCCCGCTCGCTCCTGAAGCAGCTCGACGTGGACGGGGCCAGCTACCGCGACCGGATCGAGCGTGAGCTGGCCGAGCGGTTGACGGGAGCCGGCGACGCGGGGGCGGAAACGAGCGGCGCGCCGGCTACCCTTACGGTGTGCGTCCACTGCGGCGCAAGCAACGACCTCGACGCGAAGTTCTGCAAGGCATGCGGGGCGGCGCTGTAGGCGTCATGGGAATCGAAGAGGAGACGGAGCGGGTGGGGACGGCGCACCGCGTCGCGGCCGGGCGCGGCTTCCCTCGAGCCGTTCTTCTCGCCGCCGTGGCGCTCCTGCTGTCCGCGCCGGCGTCGGCGCAGCCGGATCCGCGCCAGATGTCGGGCATTCCGCTTCCCGACCCGCAGTTGCCGGCCGGCACGATTACGGTGCGGGTCGTTCGCGGCACCCTGTCGAACAACGTGCCCGATCAGGCGGTGGAGCTGCGCGAGGGAGACAACGTCGCCACCGCCGTGACGAACGCGGAGGGCCGGGCCGAGTTTCTGACGCTGAATCCCGGGGCGACGGTGGTGGCGGCCACCGAGCTCGACGGGGTACGCCTGGAGTCGCAGCCCTTTCCCGTTCCGGGGCAGGGAGGCATTCGGCTGATGCTCGTAGGCGGCGCCGACCCGCCGCAGGCGGATGCGCCGGCCGAATCCGGCACGGTCAACTTCGGCTCCGACTCGCGGATCGTGATCGAGCTCGGCGAGGAAGTGCTGAACGTCTACTACCTGCTCGACATCGTGAACTGGCGCGACGTGCCGATCGAGCCGGACATGCCGCTCGTGCTGTCGCTGCCGGTCGGCGCGACGGGCACGACGCTGATGGGCGGCTCGACCCCCCGCGCGGCCGCGGCGGGAGCGCAGGTGTCGGTGCCGGGTCCGTTCCCGCCGGGCATGACCCCGCTCCGCGTCGGCTTCGTACTGCCGTACTCCGGCCCCAGTCTGGCGTTCGAGCAGCCCCTGCCGGCCGCGCTCGAGTCCCTGCTGCTCGTGGTCGAGAAGTGGGGCGACATGGACATCGCGTCGGAGCAGATCGCGCGGCGCGCCGACGCGAGCCCGGAGGGAGCCGACGGCCGGACCTTCATCTTCGCGGCAGGTCCGCTCGTGGCGGCCGGCGCGGCCGTGTCGCTGGAGATCTCCGGTCTTCCGCACCACAGCCGATCGCCGGCGATGCTGGCGCTGGGGGTGGCGTTCGTGTTGCTGGCCGCCGGCGCCTGGGGCGCTGCGACGCCGGATCGTTCGGCCTCGGCCGCCGAGCGGCGCCAGCAGATGGAAGCACGCCGGGAGAAGCGTTTCCGCGAGCTCGTGAAGAACGAGCAGCAACATCGTGCGGCCCGGATCGGCGATACGAAATACGCGAACCGGCGCCGTGCCTTGATGGCCGATCTCGAACGGATCTACGCCGAGCTCGACGACGAGGTCGCGCCGGTCCTGCCGAGCCCGGCCGCCGCCGGAGCGGGAGCGCCGCCCGTCACCGGCCGGTCGAGCAGCCCCGGCCAGGAGCTTGCGCCCCAGGACGCAACGAAGTGAGTTCCGAGGGGC